>JASFGM010000464.1:0-3718 GCA_050123755.1 Desulfobacterales bacterium | reverse complement strand
ATTTCCCCAACTTCGCCGACCGGAACTTCCCGGTCGCTTTCATCCAATATTTTCATCTCAAAAAACGGCGGCGGCACCCCTACCGACTCCGGCTTGGCGGCATAATCGTTTTTATCCAAGACCGTCACAAAGCCTTCGGTTAACCCGTACAGTTCATAAAACCGACCGGGCAATCTTTTATTCAGCTCATCTTTGTGTTGTCTATGAAGCGGAGCGCCAACCGACAGAACCATTTCCAGTGATTTCAGCGCATCATCAGAAAAATTGGGTGCATTTAGCAGCGCAATTATCTGGGAAGGCACCACCACCACATGGGTGACCATTTCCCGTTCAATGACCTCGATATAGAAAACCGGATCGAACTGTGGCAACAGGATGTAGGTTGCCCCCAAAAATACGGTGGGCATGAGATCTAAAAAAGCGCCGTTGAAAACAATGGCCCCGGCATGCATGGTGATGCTTTCGGGCGTCATTCGATAAGCGGTGGCAAACGAAGTCGCGTACGCCGCCCGAATCCGATGGGTGTGGACAATGCCTTTGGGCAAGCCCGTGGTACCGCTGCTGTACATAATGTTAAAGGGATCATCGGGACTGATGACAATGCCCTGGGGATTCTGATCACTGGCAGCGCCTTTTAGCGCATGATAATCCTGATAGCCGGGCGTATTCGAACTGTCGGTAAGCAAATAGCGATTTTCTGCGATTCCGGGTAACTCTGCTCTGATCGTATTTATATTTTTCACAAAATTGGAATTGGTGATCAGCAGCACGGTATCGGAATCCTGCAATAGAGATTTCAGGGCCTGTTCAAGCAGCAATGCACTCAATGGCACCACCGCGGCTCCGATTTTGGCCACCGCCCATAATGTTTCATAAAGTTCCAGGCTGTTTGGAAGGATGGTGGCCACTTTATCTCCCTTTTGAATACCCAAGGCGAGCAGCGCATTAGCCAGCCGATTGATACTTTGGTTCAATTCACGCCAGGTCAACCGCTTATCTTGAAAAACAACCGCCAGATGGTTCGGCCGGTAACGGGCATGCCGGGAAAACAGCGAACCAATGTTCATCCGGACCTCCGAATCTTTGAGGAAAAGCACTATCGAAAAGTGTGCCTATTTTCTAATATTAACTATTTCTGGGCATAGGTTTTCACCATACCGCCGTCAAAAAGCAGATCACCTGCAATCAGGTATCTGGCATGGCGTGAAAAGCCGAAAATAAAAAGGTTGGCCACCTCGATTGGAGACATCATTTCTTTGATGCGCGAACTACCCATCATGACATCCCGTATGACTTCCTCCGGCGATATCCCCCGCTGCTCAGCTTGCGCGGGAATCTGCTTTAAAGCCAAAGCGGTCTTAACAAAGCCGGTACTTATAGAAAACGAACGAATCTTGCCCTCACCTTCTGCCGCAATAGACTGCGTTAATGCGCGCAGTCCAAATTTGGTGATGTTGTACACTGCCTTATTGATTGTACAGATATGGGCATGGATGGAGGTCATGTTGCCAACGACCCCTATGCCATCATCGTTTTTTTTCATGTGCGGAATACACAATTGGGAAAGATAAAAGGGCGCACGGAGCATCAGTCTTTGCATTAGATCATATTTACTCATGGGGAAATTTTCTATGGAATCAATGTGCTGGATTCCGGCGATATTCGCCAAATAACGGATGGTACCGAGCCTCGCTGCTTCTGAAACGGCATAGTTGATCTGTTTATCTTCGCATAAGTCCGTTTGGATAAAAATCATCTGGCCGCCTATTTCCCGGGCTATTTTTTGCGTTTCTTTGCCACCGGCCTCATCGATATCCAGCCCGACCGTCATCAGCTTATTGGCTGCTGCCGCCACCGCCGTGGCCCGGCCGATGCCGCTGGCCGCGCCGGTAACAATGCAGACGCTATTCGAATTAAAATGGCTGTCCTCCAGCAATAAGATGTCTTTTGGGGTGATCTTTGGCTCTTGAATGTCCACGATCTATTTCTCCATGGGCTGGATGTAGGCAGGATGAAGCAAATCGGAGCGTCGAAAAATTATTTCTGCGAAATTTATGCCATATTATTGGCTTCCCTTCCTGAATCGCACGATCAGGATCGCAATATAAAGAATTATAGCTAATTACAAAAACTTAAGATCCTGGGTATTATATTAAAATTTTCTGTTGCTTTAAATATTTAAAGGTTTTAAAAGGACTAAATGCGTATCAGAATAAATACATGTAGCTCATATGATACGGAGGACAGTTATGGAAGCAACAGACAGTATCAGTGTAAAATCCGCCAAGGGACGAAAAGAAAAAAGTCCGGATCGACGCCTTAAAAAAGTCGGACTAAGCCAGCAATTAGAGATGTTTGAGCTAATTATGGACAGCATTTACAATGGCATCATGGTAACCGATGCCGATGGCTTTGTCACCCACTTTAATAAACCTTATGGTCAGTTCTTAGGGCTCAATCCTGCAGAGCAGATTGGGAAACATTGTACGGAGGTCATTGAAAATACCCGTATGCACATCGTTGCTCAAACCGGAAAGCCGGAAATCAACCAAAGCCATCGCATAAGGGGACAGAGTATGGTTGTCCAACGTATTCCGATTTGGAAAGACGGCAAGGTCATTGCCGTTTTCGGACAGGTCATGTTTAAGGATGTTAAAGATGTGGGCAAGCTTGCCACGGAACTTTCGCTTTTGGAATCAAAGGTAAAGCTCTATGAGGAAGAACTCATCAATCTTCGATCAACCCATTATACCGTTGACAGTATCATCTGCAAAAGCCGGACAATAACCAACCTTAAAAAGGAAGCCCTCAAAGCAGCTGCCAATTCATTTCCTGTGCTCATTTCGGGTGAGAGCGGAACTGGTAAAGAGCTTTTCGCCCAGGCCATCCATCATGCCAGCCTTCGCAGGGTGCATCCTTTTGTCCGCATAAACTGTGCCGCCATCCCCAGGGATCTTCTTGAATCAGAGCTTTTCGGCTATGACAAGGGGGCCTTTACCGGTGCAGGAGCCGAAGGTAAACCCGGCAAATTCGAACTGGCACGGCACGGCACGGTGTTTTTGGATGAGGTTGCAGATCTACCCATTGAAATGCAGCCAAAGCTGTTGCGCGTAATTGAGGATAAGCAGTTTGAGCGCGTCGGTGGAACCCAGATTATTCAATCCGATTTTCGCGTAATTTCAGCGACAAACCAGAATCTTGAAGAAATGCTAGGCGCGGGTCGATTTCGCAAGGACCTTTTTTACCGACTGAATGTGATTCCGCTCCACATCTCGCCGCTACGGGAGCGCAAAAGCGATATCCTTCCCCTAGCGCAGCACTTTTTAAAGCAGATGGCTCAGGAAGCAGCGCTTTCCGAAATCAAACTGGGTAGAAACGCTGAGCTTGCTTTAACGAGCTATGATTGGCCCGGAAACGTTCGAGAATTATCAAACGTGCTTGAAAGGGCCATGTCTGCTATAGAAGGCGACACCATTCATTTATGCGATCTGCCCTTTTATCTGCAACGCCGCCGAAAAAATTCGGCCAAATCAAATCAAACTTCAATTAAAGCGGTTCAAGCCCGGGCTGAAAAAGAGGCCATCCGCTATGCCCTGGAAGAAAGCAACTACAACAAGGCCCAGACAGCCAAATTGTTGGGAATTCATCGCACGTTGCTTTATAAAAAAATGGCGAAACATCAAATCTCGCTCCGCCCGGATTAATGGCACCGCGTAAA
>JASFGM010000463.1:0-3732 GCA_050123755.1 Desulfobacterales bacterium | reverse complement strand
CCAAAGTATGTCCCTGGATGCCAGATTTACCGGGACAGATAACATCAAGCGCTCGTTACGCCGGGCGATTACAACCGAGATGACGCGAATGACCCAGTACGTACCCTTTTTGGCAACCACCGGAAATACGGCTCCGTTTATTGGTTTGTTTGGTACGGTCTGGGGAATTATGAATTCATTTGTGGGGATTGGTCGAATGGGCTCTGCCAACCTTGCGGTGGTCGCACCCGGTATTTCAGAAGCGCTGGTTGCAACCGCCGCCGGTCTGGCGGCCGCCATACCAGCGGTAATCGCGTTTAATTATTTTATGAGTAAAATACGCGTGGTCGAATCCGAACTGGTGAGCTTCTCAGCGGATTTTCTAAACATCATCGAACGTGATATCCTGCGCACAGAGAGGAGAAGATCATGACCGCCGGAGAAAATAGTGGCCGTCTTATGTCCGATATCAACGTCACGCCCTTTGTTGATGTGATGCTGGTTCTTTTGATTATTTTTATGGTGACCGCGCCGATGATGATGCAAGGCGTGGATGTATCGCTACCCGAAGCCACTGCCGAACCCCTGGAATCCGAAAAAGAGCATTTGATTATTACGATCGATACCAAAAATCAAATTTTCATCAATGACTTTCAGGTGACCGTCGATTTTCTTGGGGAAAAGTTAAACAAAATCCTGGAAGGCCGTTCCGATCGGGAAGTATATTTAAAAGCGGATAAAGATATCTCCTATGGAACGGTGGTGCAGGTCATGGCTGAAATTAAAGGCGCCGGTGTGGAAAAACTGGGCATGGTCACCGAGCCGAAGATTTTTGAAAAAGAAGGCAAAAAGAAAAAGTCAAAATCTAAAAAATAATGAAGGATAGCAAACATGCTTACGCCAGAAGATCCCATCGGAAAGACCTGAGCTCCCAATCGTTGGGATTTCCTTTTGGTGTCTCGTTTCTTTTTCATCTGGTGATCATCGGAGCGATGATTTTTATGCCGGAGTTCGGTTCAGGCCCAAGATTTCGGGCCGGAGTGGTAAATGTCAGCCTGGTTTCTTTGCCGTCGCCCGGGCCCGATACCGGTGGACCGGCTGCCGCGGTCGTAAAGCCGAAACCGGTTGAAAAGAAGCCGCCGCAGAAGCCGGCGGTTAAGATTCCGGAACCCAAGCCGGAACCCAAGCCGGAGCCCAAGCCGGTTCCGGTTGTCAAAAAGCCTGCGGAAGCAGTGTCTCTGGCACCTAAAAAGAAAAAGATTAAGAAATCGTTGAAAAAAAAGACCTTTAATCGTGAAAAGATTATTAACAGTGCCATCGAACGCATTGAAAAAAAAGTTGAAAAAACTAAAACCGATTCGGTGGCTGCGGCCCTTGACCGCTTGAAACGTCAGGTGGGTGAGGCCGAATCTCAAGTTGCAAAGGGTTCAGGAGGTACTTCCGGCAAAGCCGGCGCCGGCCGAGCAGGACCGCTAGGGAGTTCCGGGACCGGCGGAGCACGGATACAGGAATCTATTTTAATTTATCAGGCTGAAATTCAATACCAAATCCAAAAAAATTGGGCTTTTTCACAGCAACTTGCCGGCGAAAATACCGAGCTGGAGGCTGTCTTAGCCATCAAGATTTTACGCAGCGGTGAAATAGAAGATATCTGGTTTGACAAAAAGTCCGGCAACGCCTATTTAGACGATTCCGCCTATAAAGCCCTTGTCAAATCAAATCCTCTGCCTCCGCTTCCAAAAGATTATATGCGTCCCGATTATAAGATTGGCTTGCGATTTGGTCCAAAAGGATTAAAAAACGAATAAGTTCGATTTTAGCAAAAATGGCAGTTGTTCGGACTGGATACTTCAAAATGATATAGACTTTTTTTCTGATGTAGACTTCGGGCAATCGATGGGGGTCAGGGATTAACGATGAATAGAAGAATAAAACTTTACATCCTTATTATTGGCGTTATCTTAATAGCATTCGGCCCGGCGAGGTGCTGGGCTGAATACGACGTTATCGATATTACCAAACCGTTTTTGCGCAAAATTCCGCTGGCCATACCGTTATTTAAAAACGTGAACGAAACGGCTGAAGAAAAGCTGTTATCAGAGACGGCGGCCGCTTTTCTTTCCGATACACTCGAATTTACAGGTTATTTTAAAATCCTTGACCGCGGTTCATTTCTTTTCGACCCGGAAAGAAGTGGTGTCACTCTGGCGACGATAAATTTTCAAAACTGGACCGTGGTCGGTGCTGAGCTGCTGATAACCGGATTTTATGAAGAAAGAAATGACAGAATTTCCGTTGAGTTACGCCTCTTTGACACATTTAAGGCCCGTCGCGTTATTGGCAAAAAGTATACGGGCAGCAAATCGAATCAGCGAAGTATTATTCTTCGATTTTGCGGCGATGTTATTAATTATCTTACCGGCAATCGAGGCGTTTTTGGTAGTAAAATCGCATTTGTCTCTAATGGTACCGGAAATAAGGAGATCTATACCTGTGCGTTTGATGGATATAATCCCGGGCGCTTAACAAACAACAACGCAATCACCCTCTTTCCGGCCTGGTCATCTGACGGCAAATGGATGGCCTTTACCTCATATAAAGCCGGCAACCCCGATCTGTACATCAGAAATCTCGACCAAGGGCAGGAAACAAAAATTGCCAGACCCGGAATTAATATTACGCCTGCCTGGACGCCGAGAAAATTCGAACTGGCAGCAACACTGTCTTTTTCAGGTGATCAAGAAATTTATCTGTTGACTGGATCTGGGAAAATTATTAAAAGATTAACCAAAAGCCGGGGGATTGATGTCACGCCCAGTTGGTCACCGGACGGCAAAAATTTCGCCTTTGTTTCCAACCGTTCCGGTAGCGCCCAAATTTATATCAAAGATTTGGATTCCGGCAAAGTCAGAAGGCTTACGTATGAAGGGCGCAAGAATACGCAGCCCAGTTGGTCCCCGCGGGGAGATAAAATTGCTTATACTTCCGAAGTCAACGGGGGACATGATATTTTTGTGATCGGAACAGACGGAATGGATCCGGTGCAATTAACATATGAATCCAGGGATAATGAAGCCGCTTCCTGGTCTCCGGATGGCAGTTTGATTGCATTTAGCTCAAACCGCGATGGAGCGTCTAGAATCTATGTGATGACTGCTTATGGTACCGACCAGCGGCGCTTACTTGTTCTGGCCGGTGAGCAGACAAACCCCAAGTGGTCAACGAACCATTTAAATAATTAAGTGATGTTCGAATGTGAAAGGAGGAGAAAAATGCAAAAGAAGATGTGGTTAATGATAGCGCTATTATTGGTGATTCCAGGGTTGCTGTTCATGGTCGGCTGCCAGAAAAAAGCAGTGACCCAGGCCAAAGCCCCTGCAGCAGCACCGGCACCGGCACCGGCGCCGGCGCCGGCGCCGGCGAAAGCACCTGCAAAGGCACCAACTCCGGCGGCTCCGGCCGATACAAGTGGAATGATTATGGCGGAAGATATTTATTTTGGCTTTGACAAATCCTTCCTGACCCCTGCTGCTCAGGACAATTTGATGAGAAAAGCCGCATGGCTGCGAGCCAATCCGGCTGTCACCGTGACCATTGAAGGCCATTGTGATGAACGCGGGACGAATGAATACAACCTCGCCTTAGGGGACCGACGCGCAGACAGTGCCAAAGCATTTTTAGTGGATCTTGGCATCGCTGCCTCACGTTTAACAACGATTAGTTACGGTGAAGAACGCCCGGTGTGTATGCAGC
>JASFGM010000462.1:0-3737 GCA_050123755.1 Desulfobacterales bacterium | reverse complement strand
CCCCAGATGACATAGGCCCCCAGAATAGCGCCTTTATTATTGCCGCTGCCGCCGGCCATCAGCATCACCCAGATGATGAAGGTACCGTACAGGGGCGTAAACACACTGGGGGATATGGCCTTGGTATAATGGGCGTACAGCGCGCCTCCGATACCCATCACCATGGCGCCAAAAATAAGAGACTGCATTTTGAAATTGAAAATATCCTTACCGCTCATGGCAGCCGACACTTCATCCTCGCGGACGGCCCTTAAAACCCTTCCCCAGGGCGAACGGATGGCCCGTTCGATCAGAAGATAAATAAGGACCATGACGAGCACGATAATGACCAGGTAGACGTAATTATAATTGTTCGGTTCAACCAGTTTATGCAAGGGCTGGGGCAGGCCCATCAGGCCGCGGGGTCCGTTGGCCAGCCAGGTCTCGTTGTTGAATATGAGGCGAACGGTCTCGGCGATGCCCAGGGTGGCGATGGCCAGATAGTCTTCGCCCAGTCTCAGGGTCGGGATACCGATGAGCAGCGCCACAATCCCGCAGACGACGGCCGCGCCGAGCAATCCAAAAACGAAGGGAAGGTTGAGGCCGAAGATTTGATGCACATACTTCGCATAAACTCCCGTGGGCATCGGTGTGGTGATCATCGCCGACGTATAGGCACCGATACAGAAAAACCCGGCAATACCGATGTTAAACAACCCTGTATAGCCCCACTGAATATTGAGGCCCAATGCAAATACAGCGTAAATACCTGCCATAATTGCCAATGAGACCAGATATGCAATAATGCCTCCGATTTCCATAGTTAGTCTTTACCTCCGAAAATACCTTTGGGCCGAACCAACAGGATCAGAATCATCAGAATGAAAGCCACCGCCGGTTTATAGGTGGGCATCAGGAAGGCGGTGGAAACCTGCTGGGCCACGCCGATAACCAGGCCCCCAGCCAGGGCCCCGTATATATTGCCGACGGTGCCCAGAATCGTGGCCGCAAAAAGTGGAATCAGAAAATTCCAGCCCATGTAGGGATGTACTTGGACGTCGATACCGTAGAGAATGCCGCCGGCAGCTGCCAGGGCGCCGCCGATGCCCCAGGTAAAAATAATGACGCGCTCCGTATCAATGCCGGATACCAGCGCCAATTCCATATTGTCCGCCGTGGCGCGCATGGCTTTGCCCAATTTCGTTTTTTGCAAAAATAGGTGTAACAAAGCGACCAGGGCAAAGACGGTGACAAGAATCAGGATTTGATCCGGCCGAATTTTAACCCCCCCTGGAAGTTCGATTGCCGGCCGCAAAATTCCCGGCCGGTAAAATAATGAATCTGCCCCCCAGAAAATAAGAATCAGCATTCGCAGGATGAAAGCTGCTCCCAGAGACGACATGGCCATAATGACCGGGCCACTTCCTTGACGGCGCAATTTTTGATACAAAATGCGATCCAGGGCAATGGCAACAAGCGCGACGACAAACATCGCCACCGGAAATGCAATCAGCATGCGCCAGCCAAATGAGAGCTGCCCAAAGTTCGTATCTGGAATCCATGCGAGGGCCCAGGTGACCATTAACAGCGCAATATAGGCGCCGGTTGACATCAAATCGCCGTGGGCAAAATTGGCAAACCGGATAATTCCAAAAACCAGCGATAAACCGATTGCACCTATAGAAATGATACTGCCGAATACAATCCCATAAACGATCAGCTCAAGCATTCCTACCCTCCTAAATACAGGCGCCCAACTTCTTCATTGGCCAGTAAAGCCTCGCCGGTGTCATCCAGTACGTTGCGGCCCATTGCCAGCACATATCCGTGATTGGCCATTTTGAGGGCCTCTCTGGCATTTTGTTCCACAATGATCATCGAAACCCCGCTTTTGTTGATATCCCTTATTTTTTCAAAAATCATGTCAACCAGCTTGGGAGATAAACCCGCCGATGGTTCATCCAGCAGCAGTACCTGGGGGTCCAGCATCAGCGCCCGGCCCATGGCCACCATCTGGCGTTGACCGCCTGAAAGCTGGCCGGCTTTTTGTTTTCTGCGATCTCCCAGTATCGGAAAGAGTTCATAAATTTCGTTCAGCCGCTGGCTGTAGTCATCCTTGCGGATAAATGCCCCCATTTCCAGGTTTTCCTGGATGGTTAATGACGGAAAGACATTGTCCACCTGGGGGACGTAGCTGATACCCCTGTTGGCGACTTTATCGGGCTTCAAACCGGTAATGTCCTCATCTTTAAGACTTATTTTTCCGTTTGTGGGCTTCAGAATTCCGAAAATGGTCTTCAAGAGCGTGGATTTTCCGGCGCCGTTGGGACCAATAACAGAAACGATTTGGCCTGATTTCAAACGGAGACCGACATCATAGAGGATGTTTACTTCCGTCGTATATCCTGCGGTAATGTTTTCGGCTTGTAAAATAATCATCGGTATTGTCCACCTAAATACGCTTCCAAAACGCGTTCGTCTTTTTTGATTTCCGCCGCAGTTCCTTCAGCCAATTTTGTGCCTTCACTCATGACAATCACCGGGTCGCACAGGTTCATCACCAGGTCCATGTCATGCTCAATCAAAAAGAAAGTTATCCCTTTTTCGTCACGCAGCGTTTCGATATTGGTGATTAGTTTGTGCATCAGGGTTGGGTTTACGCCGGCACCCGGCTCGTCCAATAGAACCAGCTTGGGATCGGCCATCATACTGCGTGCGATTTCCAGAAGTTTTTTCTGGCCGCCGGACAGCGAGCCGGCATATTCATCTTTTAATTTGATCAGTTCAACAAATTCGAGGACTTCCAGAGCCTTATCCCGGATCTCTTTTTCCTGGGTGCGTACCGCTGAAGCCCGAAACCAGGTGTTCCATATTTTTTCCCCGGTCTGCCGTTCCGGCATAATCATTAAATTCTCCAGAACGGTCATCTGAGAAAATTCACGCGTAATCTGAAAGGTACGATACACCCTTTTTTTAAATATCTGATTGGGCGCCAGACCCTCGATGGCTTCGCCCTGGAAATGGATTTTGCCCCGATCCGGTTTATAATGTCCGGTAACAATATTAAATAAGGTTGTTTTACCGGCGCCATTCGGTCCAATCAGTCCGGTGATCGATCCTTCACGTACTTCCAAGGAACAATCATTGACGGCTTTCAAACCACCGAAGCTTTTTTCGACACCTTGTATCTCGAGCATAAGTCCATCCTGTAATGCTGGTTTGGCGGAAACAATTGCAAAAACGGCCGCAAGCATGCAATCGAGCTAATATGATTAAATAAAAAAGCATTCTGCTTCAGCGGTTTAGCCGAAAAATCGCCTAAAAGTCAATTAAAAAATGAATGTCTGTTGAGGGCTCCGCCGCGGAAGACTCCCAAAATTCTATATTTTCAAAAAGAGATCGGCTACTCGCCGATAATTTTTACCAATGCCCGTTTGCGGCGCCGGCCGTCAAATTCTCCGTAAAAAATGCGCTCCCAGGTGCCGAAATCCAGCTTGCCATCCGTAATCGCCACCACCACCTCGCGCCCCATGATTTGCCGTTTCATATGGGCATCGGCGTTGTCCTCACCCACATTATGGCGATACTGCGATACCGGCTCGTGGGGCGCCAGCTTCTCCAGCCAGACATCATAGTCATGATGAAGCCCGGATTCGTCATCATTGATAAATACCGATGCTGTTATGTGCATCGCGTTAACAAGCACTAAACCTTGCTGTATTCCACTCTCCTGCAGGCACTCCTCCACCTGTGGGGTG
>JASFGM010000461.1:0-3751 GCA_050123755.1 Desulfobacterales bacterium | reverse complement strand
CTTGCTGACATCTTTAATGTCCTTAACCATGACCCAAGCTGGTACATTTCGAGCTACCGGTATATTTCTTTTTCCACCTGGTTGAATTTTTCTCCCGACATTTGGTATTCTCCTTTTCAGTCACACTTGAATCTAACAATCTGGCAATATATATTTTGTTTGATACAAAAATTTCATAAACCCTAAAATTGAATTTGTCGAGAAAATATCATCAAAAGGAGAATGCGCAATGCTTAAAACCGGTAATTCCTACGAAGAGGTGGTTGCCAAATTCCGCTGGGAGATCCCGCAGCACTATAATATTGGCGTGGATATCTGTGATAAATGGGCCCGGCGGCCCGATCGTCTGGCCTTGATTTACGAAAATGAAAGCGGCAAGGTCGAAAAATACACCTTTCAGGATCTGAAGCGGTTATCGAACCGGTTGGCCAACGGCCTTAAGGCCAGCGGCATCGGGCAGGGTGACCGCTTCGGGATCCTGCTGCCCCAGTGTCCTGAAACGGCCATCAGTCATATTGCCGTTTACAAAATAGGTGCCATCGCCATCCCGCTTTTTACCCTTTTCGGCACCGATGCCCTGGCATATCGTCTTTCCAACAGCGCAGCTAAAGGCATCGTCACCGATAGCGCCAATCTGCCGAAAATCATGGAAATTTGGGAGAACCTGCCCGATCTGGAAGTGGTGATCGTAACCCGCGGTGAAAAAGATGATAACGTTCTGGATTTCGGGAAACTGATTGAAAAAGGATCTGCCGATTTCAGACCGGTTAAAACCAGGGCCGACGATCCGGCGCTGATTATTTACACATCGGGAACCACCGGGCCGCCTAAAGGAGCCCTGCATGCGCACCGGGTATTGCTGGGACATTTGCCGGGTGTGGAGTTTCCCCATAATTTCTTCCCTCAAAAAAATGACTTTTTCTGGACACCGGCGGATTGGGCCTGGATCGGCGGGCTCATCGATGTGCTGTTCCCCAGCTGGCACCATGGTATTCCGGTTCTGGCGCACCGCGCTAAAAAATTTGATCCAGAAGAAGCTTTCCATCTGATTGCCAGATATAAAATTCGTAATGCGTTTATGCCACCGACCGCTCTGAAACTGATGCGGCAGGTTAATAATCCCCGCAGTCGCCACAAATTTGCAATGCGGAGTATCGGCAGTGGTGGTGAAACTCTGGGTGAAGAGCTTCTTGATTGGGGCAAAGACGTCTTTAATTTGATCATCAATGAATTTTACGGCCAGACCGAAGTTAATCTGGTGGTGGGCAACTGTGCAGAAATCATGACGAATTTACCCGGTTCCATGGGTCGGGCCGTTCCCGGGCACATCGTGGCGGTAATTGATGATTCGGGCCAATCGGTGCCTTCGGGAACCGCAGGAGAGGTCGCGATTCAGCGGCCCGATCCGGTTATGTTCCTAGAGTATTGGAAAAATCCCGAAGCCACTGAAGCGAAGTATGTTGGGGATTGGTGCCTGACCGGCGATTTGGCCAAACAGGATAATGCGGGTTATTTTTGGTTTGTAGGCCGCAAAGACGATGTCATTACCAGTGCCGGTTATCGCATCGGGCCGGCCGAAATTGAAGATTGCATCATGAAACATCCCGCCGTGGGCATGGTAGCGGTTGTCGGCAGCCCGGATGAAGTGCGTACCGAAATTGTAAAAGCCTTTATTGTCCTCAAGGCCGATGTTGTTGCGGGCGCTGGTGTCGCAGCGGATATAAAAGAGTTTGTCAAGGTGCGATTGGCAGCCCATGAGTACCCGCGGGAAATTGAATTCGTCAACGAACTGCCGATGACCGCCACCGGTAAAATCATGCGCAAGGATCTAAAGGCACAAGAAATTAAGAAGAAAACTAATAACGAATAACCATTAACAAATAACAAAAATTGGTTTCTAAACCAATCTTCAAGGTAAAATGTCACAAAATACTGAACTTATAATCGGAATCGTTGTACTGATTCTTGTCTTCGTCCTGTCCAGAAAGTTTCATGCCTGGCGGTTTAAGCGCGCCTATCTTTCCATCATCGATGATCTTAAAAAAAAGGCTGCTTATAGTGCCCATTCTGCGGTCGAACTCCCTTATGTCAAAAGAAATTTTTTAAGAATGGGTACCAGGCAGCATGGCCCCCAGGCCCTTGAACTGCTCGTCCGGGAAAACTTCGTCGGTAAAACTGAAGACGGCCGGTACTATTTAATTCAAAAAAACATCAGCCTGTAACAACAACGGGCCGATCGGCCCGTTGTTGTTACCAGAGGGTGAGCGAATCCATAAATAGCTGTTTCAAATCCTCAGCGCTTGCCGGCCGTGGTGACAATTTGGTTACCCGGTGCTGGGGCAATGTCCCCTCCACCAGTTTATCCACATCATCGGGGCCATAACCCACCGCACCGAGCCCGTTGGGCATACCGACCTTGCGCATCATTGCGACGATGGTGCCCGCCAGCACCTCGCCTGCATCTTCAGGCGAGGCATCGGAAATATCTGCACCCATCAATTTGGCGGCATATAAATGCATTTCAGGATTGGCCGCAGCTGTAAATCGAAAAACAGCCGGCGCATTCAGAACAACTGCCATTCCATGCGGAATAAGCGGCTGACCCGGCGGGTAGCCTTCGGGCACGTAATCGCGAACCATTCCCGATACGGGATACGACATGCCGTGGGGCAGATGACACCCGCCGTTACCAAAGCCGATGCCGGCATAGGTTGCAGCCAAAAGCACCTCTCCGCGCGCTTTATCATCGGCAGGATCCTCGATGGCGCGCACAAGGTGCTGGGAGATCATTTCAATGGCCCGCGATGCCCAGATATGGGAGATGGGGTTGGCTCCCTGATAAGCCGGGCGCAGTTTGGGATGTTCGGGAGCCGGCCGCTGGCTGTAGGGCAGCGCAGTCAAAGCTTCCAGGGCATGGGTTAACTGGTCCAGTCCGGTGCAGGCGGCAATCATTTTGGGCAGGGACCGGGTGTTATTGGGATCTACAATGCCTTTTACGGGCCGCAGGGTGCGGTGGGCAATTCCGGTTTTGGCCTTGATTTCCAAAAAATCAAAGATGGCGACACCGGTTGTTTCGCTGCCGGTGCCGGCAGTGGTGGGCACAGCCACCAACGGCTTTAAGGGGCCGGGAACCGGTTCGCCTTTACCGATCGGCAGATTTACGTAAGTCATAAAGTCTGCCGGGTGGGTGGCATAAAGATTTGCCGCTTTGGCGGTATCGATGCTGGAACCGCCGCCGACTGCTACGAATCCATCGAAATTGCCGTCCGCGGCGAACTGAATAGCTGCTTTAAAGGAAATATCCGTTGGTTCCACGCTTGCCCGGTCATATAACACGGCATCGATACCATTTTTACTTAAGGCTTCAAGCGTCACAGCGACGGGTTCTTTGTCTGATAGATGGGGATCGGTGACCACCATTACCCGCCGGGCACCCTGTTCTTCCATATCCCATCCCACCTCTCTTGTTACACCGGGACCGTATTTGA
The DNA here is from genome assembly GCA_050123755.1 of Desulfobacterales bacterium. GTDB lineage: Bacteria > Desulfobacterota > Desulfobacteria > Desulfobacterales > JAHEIW01 > JAHEIW01. The sequence goes on along the minus strand of JASFGM010000461.1, from coordinate 263 downwards.
TACTGGACGTATCCATCGAAAAGGCTGTTTCCATCCGCATGATTCTAAACTCCAATTTTTTTTCGAATTCTTGAGTTATAAACTTGTTTCAAGCCAGACACATTGGTTGCGTACTTTTTGTAATCAATATTCGGATTGTGGTGATTCTGTCAATTTTCCCTTTAAAAAAATCTTTCAAATCGCGGCTGGAAGCCGCTCCCACCGGATTCATCAGATGTGGGAGCGGCTTCCAGCCGCGATTGATTTCAATGACTGCGAAGACA
>JASFGM010000460.1:0-3752 GCA_050123755.1 Desulfobacterales bacterium | reverse complement strand
ATATTATAAAGTTATTCGCCTTAAGTCAGAGATATTCATCGGAGGACTATGATGGCTGAGAAAGTAACCAAAAAAGTAAAAAAAGAAAAGATCCCCCGCGTTGCGATGCCTGAACAGGAACCGGAAATTCGAGCCCGGAACTTTTTAGAAGTACCCACTGGTTACACCGATGAGATGGCGATGACCGAGGCGCGAAGGTGCCTGCAATGCAAAAAGCCGGGTTGCGTGGCGGGCTGTCCCGTAGAAATTGATATCCCCGGCTTTATCCGGCTCATTAAAGACGGCGACTTTACCAAATCCATTCGACATATCTGGCAAAGAAACAGCCTCCCGGCGGTTTGCGGCCGGGTCTGTCCCCAGGAAATTCAGTGTGAAGGCTTGTGCATCCTTGCCAAAAAAGGGGATCCGGTCGCCATCGGTAACCTGGAAAGGTTCGCGGCCGACTGGGAAAGAGAAAATGGCACCGGGGCGTTACCCCCAACAGCCGCGTCCACCGGAAAAAGAGTTGCTGTGGTTGGTTCCGGTCCTGCCGGTCTGACCGTTGCAGGCGATCTGATTGTCAAAGGGCATGCGGTAACGGTATTTGAAGCGTTCCACAAATCGGGCGGCGTTCTGGTTTACGGCATTCCCGAATTCAGGCTCCCCAAGGAAATTGTGGCCCAGGAAGTTAATTTTCTTGAAAGGCTGGGCGTTGAGGTTGAATGCAACCAGGTGGTCGGCAGAACCATTACGGTGGATGAGCTATTTGAGGACGGGTACGACGCCGTTTTCATCGGTGTGGGTGCAGGACTGCCAACCTTTTTGAATATACCGGGTAAAAATCTTATCGGCATTTATTCCGCCAATGAATACCTGACCCGATCCAATCTCATGAAAGCCTACCTTTTCCCGGAGTATGATACGCCCATTATTCGGGGTAAACATGTAATTACGCTGGGAGCCGGCAACGTGGCCATGGATTCGGCCCGTACGGCCCTGCGCTTGGGTGCTGAAAGCTCCAGAATTGTTTATCGGCGATCCAGAACGGAAGTACCGGCCAGGGCTGCGGAGGTGCACCATGCTGAACAAGAGGGGGTTGAATTCTTTTTTCTGGCGGCCCCAACGAAATTTATCGGAAATGAGAAGGGGCGTGTTGTCGGCATGGAATGCCTCAAGATGGAATTAGGCGAACCGGATGACTCCGGTCGGCGCCGACCGGTTGCCATGGAAGGTTCGGAGTTTGAACTGGAGTGTGATTTGGTTATTGTGGCCGTAGGAACGGGACCCAATCCGGTTTTGACCCAATCCACCGACGGTTTGGCGCTTAACAAATGGGGCTATATCCAGGTGGATGAAAAGACCGGCAAGACCACCAAAAAAGGGGTGTGGGCCGGCGGCGACATTGTAACCGGTTCGGCCACCGTTATCCTGGCCATGGGCGCCGGCCGGATCGCAGCCAATTCGATCCATGATTATCTGACGCTGGGCTGGTAAAGGGGTTATCAAATGCATGACACCGAGCGGGAAAACCCATTAGGGGAACTGATCCATCTGGCGATGGACGGCATGGGGGTGGCCGTATCGATTATCGATCCGCAAGGAACACTTCTGTACTATAACAAGGAATCGGCGAAGATCCTGGATCGGAAACCCGGGTATATCGGGACAGACATCCATTCTCATCATAAAAAGACAGATAGCAACCAAAAATTAGATCTTATGCTTAAAAATTTTGAGGCGGGCCGCAAGGACCCTTTTCATTACCAGGCTAAACCTTATGGAAAAACGATCCTGGTAACCCTTTCACCCATTATAAAAAATGATAGGTTCATTGGATGTGTTCAAACGGTAAAGCTTAAAAATACCGTATCAAAGAATAAATAGCCCCAACCTAAAAATACATAAATAAGGGATATGCTATATTGCGTATGTCCCCGATTACATCAATTACAATCATTTTGGATTCTGCCAAAATAGCCGCTTAAAGCAATTTCGTTTTAACTGATTTGACCCGTGTTTCAGCATAAATTTAAGTCTTCAAATTTGCAATAGGTTATTTCATATTATTGCGGAAATTATCATGGACCCTTCCCGCCCTAATAGCCGAACGGATGTTAAAAAAGATGATACATATGACTCGCATAGAGATTTAAGCAGCCGCCAACTTGCCCGGCTTTCTTTAGCGGCCCTTGGCGTTGTTTTCGGTGACATCGGTACGAGTCCGCTATACGCTATTCGTGAGTGCTTTCATGGAGAATATGGCATCGCCGTAACGCAAGCAAATGTGCTCGGGGTGCTCTCGCTTATGCTTTGGTCTCTGCTGACGATCGTCAGCTTCAAATACCTTACTTTTATTTTTAGAGCAGACAACCATGGTGAGGGCGGCGTCATTGCACTCACGGCACTCCTCAAGTCCAGAGATTTAAAAATGAAAAGTGCCCGACGGGCGCTGGTGGTGATCGGTCTTTTTGCAGCGTGCCTGCTCTATGGAGACGGCATGATCACCCCGGCCATATCCGTTCTCAGTGCTATAGAGGGCGTCCGAATCATTACACCGCTTTTCAGGCCCTATATCGTGCCTTTGACGATTATCATCCTTGGTGGCCTCTTTATCTTGCAGCGGCGGGGAAGCGCGCGGGTGGGAAGCCTCTTTGGGCCGGTGATTCTTATCTGGTTCTGTGTGCTCGCTGTTTTTGGATCTATCCAAATCGTGCGCTCTCCTCAGGTTCTTGTCGCCGTTTCCCCATGGTATGCGGTAAAGTTTTTTCTGCTGAACAAAGGACACGGTTTTGTGGTTCTGGGTGCTGTCTTTCTTGTGGTTACCGGAGCAGAAGCACTTTATGCTGATATGGGTCACTTCGGGAAACAGCCGATCCGCTTGACATGGATCATTTTGGTACTTCCGGCCCTTATTTTGAACTATTTCGGCCAGGGAGCCCTCTTATTAGGCAGACCCGAAGAGGCCCACCATCCTTTCTATGCACTCGTACCCTCCTGGGCGATGATACCGATGGTGCTTTTGTCCACCATGGCCACAATCATTGCTTCTCAAGCCGTCATTACCGGTTCTTTTTCCCTGACCCGCCAGGCAATTCAATTGGGCTATCTTCCTCGCATGAGAATTATGCATACTTCTGCCGCCCAGGTCGGCCAAATCTATATCGCTCCGGTAAACTGGTTATTAATGACATGTTGCATCGGTCTGGTCATTGGCTTCCAATCCTCCAGCAAGCTTGCTGCTGCATACGGCGTAGCGGTTACATCAACCATGCTGATCACCACGATACTTTTTTACGTGGTTGCAAAGAAAAGATGGGGATGGAGTGGATTGGCGGTGGGAACACTATGCGGTTTGTTTTTCCTGGTGGATTTCTCCTTTTTTGGTGCCAACATCAGCAAGATTTTTCACGGCGCCTGGTTTCCATTGGTTATTGGTGCCATGGTCTTTACGCTAATGCTAACCTGGAAACAGGGTCGCGAAATCCTCGCAAACCAGATAAAAAATCTTACACCGGCATTTAAGGAATTTGAGAAAAGTTTAGAGAGCCACCCGCCGCAAAAGATAAGCGGTCAGGCCATATTTCTTTCGGCAAATCCAGATGTTGTCCCGGCAGCCCTATTACATAATTTAAACCATAACAAAATTCTTCATTCCGAAATTGCCTTTCTCCATATTAAAAATGAAGAGATTCCACGAGTTCCGAGTTTGAACAAAGTAAAAGTCGAAAAATTGGGCAGCGGTTTTTATCGAATTATTGCGCACTACGGATTTA
>JASFGM010000459.1:0-3752 GCA_050123755.1 Desulfobacterales bacterium | reverse complement strand
AGGGCAAGTTTTACGGACATGTGGGCGATGTGCAGGACCAGACTAAAAATTTGGACGAATTTAGCGGGCAAAGTGTCGTCGTCTTGGAGGACGTGATTCCAAACAAGATGGAAGGCGCGGTTGAATTCAAAGGCGCGCGCTGGCGCGCGGTTTCCGATGAGCATATCAAAAAGGGTGCAATGGCGATAATAACAGGCGTTGATGGAATCATTTTGAATGTTCGTAAAAAAGAGGAGGGCTAAAATGGAATACACCGGTACCATTATAACAGTCGGTCTTGTCATACTTGTTGTCATTATAATTATTAAGACCGCTCGAATCGTGCCACAGAAGTCGGCTTTTATCGTCGAGCGCCTGGGGAAATACGCAAAGACGCTGGAGGCCGGATTTCACATCCTGTTTCCTTTTATCGAACGGGTTGCCTATAAGCATTCCTTAAAAGAGGTCGCTGTGGACGTTCCCTCACAAAGTTGTATTACGAGGGATAATATTGCCGTGGAGGTTGACGGCGTTTTATATTTGCAGGTAATGGATCCCGCGAAAGCAAGCTACGGTATCGAAAACTATATGTTTGCTTCAACGCAGCTGGCCCAGACGACCATGCGTTCAGAAATCGGCAAACTCGAGCTGGACCGCACATTTGAGGAGCGCGAGAATATAAACGCGGCCATCATCGAAGCGGTTGATAAGGCATCTGATCCCTGGGGGGTAAAGATTACGCGGTACGAAATTAAAAATATTGAGCCCCCGGACAGCGTAAAAGACGCTTTAGAAAAACAAATGAGAGCCGAACGTGAGAAACGCGCGGCCATCGCTGAATCCGAGGGACAGCGTCAGGCCATCACAAACGTTGCCGAGGGCGACAAGCAGGAAGCCATAAAGAGATCCGAAGGCGAAAAAATGAAAAGAATAAACGAGGCCGAAGGCCGCGCCAAGGAAATCGAACTGGTTGCCACTGCAACTGCAGAAGGTATCCGCAAAATTGCCGAATCAATCAAAGCACCGGGCGGGGAAGAAGCGGTCAATCTGCGCGTCGCCGAACAGTACATCAAGGAATTCGGAAATTTGGCTAAAAAGAACAATACCGTGATCATCCCATCGAACCTCAGTGATATCGGCGGTATGGTCGCTGCGGTGACCAGTCTACTTAAATCTTCCGCCCTGGTCTCAGAAAAGCAACCCGATGAAAAGGAGTAAGAATTTTTAGTTAATGTCAAAATAAGAGGAGGGAATCAATGGCAGACAAAGAAGCAGACCTGGCGGGTCCCGGGGTAGGCAACTATGCTGATCTAAAGAAGGAATTACCCCGGGACTATGAACCCCTGCTCTCCCCGAAAGAAACCATGCAGGCACTCTTTGCAGTCAAGACCTACATCGAGGAAAATCTGTGCAAGGAACTCAATCTGCAAATGGTTCAGGTTCCCCTGATCGTTGACCGAGACAGCGGCGTGAATGACTACCTGGATCGCGACGGCTCGCGGACACCGGTGGAATTCCCATGCGGGCTGGGACTCGATAATCCCATAACCGCCCAGGTTGTTCAGGCAGCCACGAAGTGGAAACGCATGGCGCTAAAGCAGTTTGCCTGCAATGTCGGCGAGGGCATATGTACAGACATGAAGGCCGTGCGCAAAGACTACTTCCTGGACCATGATCACAGCTCGTATGTAGACCAGTGGGACTGGGAGCGCGCTATCACCAAAGAAGATCGTAACCTTGACTTCCTCAAGGACATTGTCAAAAAGATCTGGAAGGTAATTCGGGAAGCCGGCCGGATGTCGCAGGAGATGTTCCCGCAGCTTAAGACTTCTAAATACCCCGACTTCCCCGAGGAACTCACATTTCTGCACGCCGAAGAAATTCTGGATATGTACCCGGATCTACCACGCAAACAGCGGGAGACCCGGACCCTTCTGGAACATGCCCCGGCGCTATTTATCATCGGCATTGGCTGGGTTTTAAAGGATGGATACCCGCATGAGATGCGCGCTGCGGATTATGACGACTGGGCCACCGAGACCATCGTGAAGAATGGCGAACCTTACCATGGGTTAAATGGTGATATCTTGGTTTGGAATCCGGTGACAAAACGACGCCACGAGCTGACTTCGATGGGCATACGGGTCACCAAGGAAACACTTAAGATCCAGCTAAAGATATCCGGCCAGGAAGATTTCCTCAGTCTGCCTTACCATCGGGCGCTCCTCAACGATGAGATTCCATTGAGCATCGGGGGCGGCATCGGGCAATCCAGGACCTACATGTATCTGCTACGCACGGCCCATCTGGGAGAGGTTAGCGTAACCGTGTGGCCAAAAATCCTCAAGGACATCTGTGCCGAAAAGAACATCCATGTCCTGGAGTAAACACAGGCTCAGGTCATATATTTTTTCACTTGAAACGACCCATTCAATTTACTTGATTATTTAATCTATTTCATCTATCGTCTTTTTATTTCTTTGTGCTTTTCAGCTTATTGCCCGTACCTTCGATAATTGAGAAAACACCAGCATAAAGGATAAAAAAATGATTCAGCGCAGCTAAAAATCCCGCTTCTCAAAAAAGAGAGCGGGGTTTTTTGTTTCTTTAATAAAAACAATAAAATTCCCATAGGTTGTGTCGGTAGATACTTTAAACATTTGTCAAGATTTAATGGGTGACCCCATTTTGCAGCACCGTAATGGCCGTTAACTTGAAAAAGGGGGATGCTGGCATGCAAAAAGAAAATCCTAGAATGTTCACCCTCGGCTTAAAATCACTGAAATTTAAAATGCGAAAAAGAAATTCCAGGTTTGGCGTTGCGCTAATGACCCTCCTGAGCATTTGTATGGGTCTTATTTTTGTCCCGCACCTGGACGCCCAGGAGATGATCGACCCGCATTCGGGCCTGATGGTCGCAACGGCCACGGATCTGATCGTCGATGCCGGCGCTATCAACCTTGAAGTTCAGCGCTCGCTTCAGCTCAGGCACAGCTTTAAAGGCATGCTGGGGGCCGGCTGGCAAATGAACTGGGAAACCCGCTTATACCCCATGGCTGATTTTGTGTTAATCGAAGAAAACGGGCTGTTGATCCGGTTTGATCCTCGAACAGATTCCGATCACTATGCCGGTTCCGGCGAAGACCTGATATTTGACGTCAACAGGCGGGCCACACGCCACAAAGCCGATGGCAGCCGGGAAATATTCGATCCGCAGGGCCGGCTGATTGAACGCGATCCGGGCAATGGAAATAAGGTGTTTCTGCGCTACGACGACGCCGGACGGCTGGCCAGAATTGACGGCCCCAAGGGCAGCTTCCTTAAATTTGGGCTTAATCAAAGGGGACATGTGATTCGGGTGGATGCTTCAAGAGGCCGCACCCTAAAATATGGCTATACCGACGGCCGGCTAACCCAAGTTGAGGTCAACAACGGGTATGCCATTCGCTATTCCTACAGCCCGAACGGTAATCTGATCAAGATCGATGAACCCCAAACCGGCGCCGTGGAATTTGCCTACGATGCCAGGGGCCGGGTGATCAGCCGCCGCTGGGCCGACGGCAGTCAGGAGCGCTATGAGTTCGATGATGAAAAAAACATCCGGCGCCATATCGATGCCGGCGGAAACGCAACCACCAGCCGCTGGAGCGATAACAACCGCCGGGTGGAGATCACCGATGCGCTCGGCAACCAGAATACCATCGAGTATGATGGGGCGGGTCAAATGACAAAGATCAGCGGAACCGCCGGTGTTTTAGCGCATTTGACCTATG
>JASFGM010000458.1:0-3765 GCA_050123755.1 Desulfobacterales bacterium | reverse complement strand
AGATAAGAAAGATAGCGGTGAGGGGAAGAAAAAAAACGGCTAGGTCCAGCAGTAGAATGATAACACAAATCAGGATCCGTTGTTTTTTACTCATGTCTGCCTCCACAAAAAAACCTACAAAAGCCCCTTATCTTTCAAGATCGACATTGATCTCTGGCCAATGGTGGTGACCTGGGTAAGTGCCTGGGTAAGATGGTAGCCGGCTTCGTGGGCCATGTTGGAATTGATCATCAGCATTGCCGTGTCTATACTTTTTTCCACTGCTGTCCAGAGCTCGTTCGGGGCCGATTTCCTGCAAATAAGGATCTCGCTGCCGATCATGTTCACGATGGCCGCGATAATTTTTTCAGCACCCGGTTTATCCGCCTCGGGGAGGGCCTTATAGACTTCGACAGCCTGGGATGCCCATATCAGGCCTGCTTTGATCTTCTCACTTTGGGAAAATGTGATAATGGCGTCATTGATTTCCATGAGATAGGTTTTATTTTCGGTTGATGATCGATGCCATATAGCCGGCGCCGAATCCGTTATCAATGTTAACGACGGCGACATTTGAACTGCAGCTGTTCAGCATCGCAAACAGTGCCGTCAGACCGCCCAGGCTAACCCCATAACCCACACTGGTTGGCACTGCAATCACCGGGCGGCTGACCATGCCCGCCACCACGCTAGGCAGGGCACCTTCCATCCCGGCGACCACAATGAGAACGGACGCCTTTTCGATGGTATCTTTATGGCCGAACAGACGATGGATGCCCGCAACGCCGACATCGAAAATGGTATCCACCCGGTTGCCCATGGCCTTGGCAGTCAAATACGCTTCTTTGGCCACCGGTATATCCGATGTGCCGGCTGATAAGATGGCAATCGTCCCGCGGCCGGCGATGCGGGATTTTTTTAACTCACACACAATCATGGAAGCATCCGGGTGATAAACGGCTTCCGGAAAACGGGCCGCAACCTTGTCTGCTTTCATTTGTTCGATGCGGGTTACTAAAATTACGTTTTCCTGATCTTTCATTTTGTCGATAATGCCGATGACCTGGTCCGCCGTTTTGCCCTGGCCGAAAATGACTTCCGGAAATCCTTTGCGCAGGGATCGGTGATGATCGACGTGCGCATAATCGATGTCTTCATAAGCGATATGGCTCAGCTTTCGGGCCGCTGCATTAACCGATAGTCGACCTTGCGCCACAGAATTTAGCAGTTGAATTAACACATCTTTGTCCATATTAGATACCTGATCTATGCAAAGCGCGGGATCGGCTGCCTGACAATCGTATTCGATAAGAAAGCGTATCTTTCCGGATGAGAGACTTTGTGGTAATCGCGGATTAGTCCTTGATATCCTGCTCAACGATTTTACCAGAGTCCGGTGAAATTGCTCCCCCTGACGGCTTTGTGGCCGCATGCGGTGACTGTGCTATTTTTTCAAGGTCTCTTATTCTTCTAAGGATCGAAGACAGGCGTTTATCGAGAGTCAGCTTTGTTAGTTCCAGTTCACGTTGGTAATTTTTCTTGGCTTTGAGCAGTTCGAGCTGCAGCGCGTCTTTATTCAATTTTTGATCGGACAGGTTTGACATATCGGATTGAATTATTGTTAAATCGTTCAGCGCTCTATCAAGGTTTGCAGAGATCGTGGACAGCTGTTGCTGTGTATCTTTATCCAATGACTGAAGCTCGGCTGTTACAGCCGTAAGATCATTGCGCATGGGGCCGAGGGCTTCCAACTGCTTGCGCATGGGAGCGAGGGCATCCAGCTCCTTGCGCATGGGCGCGAGGGTCTCCAACTGCTTGCGCATGGGACCGAGGCTTTTCAACTCCTTGCGAATCGGGCCCAAGGCCGTGTCGATTTTGGCGATGGCATCCTGCTGCTCTTTTTTATCCACTTTGGTCGCGTTTATTTTTGAGACCATCTCTTGAGCCTGTTTAAGATTGGCTTTCATGGACTTGTCCACTTTTTCGAGAGATGCCAGTTTCTGGGCCAGTGATGTTTCGAGCTCGCCGTATTTTTTTGATAGGGCTTCAAATTGGTCTTCCAATTGCGTGGAAAGATTTTGAATTTCCATGGCACCGGTATCCTGGCTCTGGCTGACCCGGCTGGTGATGTCGCGGTAGGTAATGTAGAAAACGACCCCGAGAAGAACCGGGATGAGAATCGATATGATCGTTACCCGATGGCCTATTTTTTCAATCCGTCGATCTCGGGCTTCTTCCTGATAGAGCGCCTGCTCAGGCTCAGGTTCAGGCTCATCATCGCCATTAAATTTAAATGTAGGATATTCTTCGTCGTCAATCATGTTTGCTATCCCTTTTTTATTCCCATTCGATGGTGCTGGGCGGTTTAGAGCTGATATCATAGACCACCCGGTTAACCCCGTCGACTTCATTAATTATTCGATTGGAAATTTTTCCGAGCAATTTGTGGGGCAATTTTGCCCAATCCGCCGTCATGGCATCTTTGCTTGTCACGGCCCGGATCGCTACAATATTTTCGTACGTCCGCTGATCACCCATTACCCCCACGCTTTTGAGAGGCAATAAAACAGCAAATGATTGCCATAATCTTTTATAATATCCTGCATCTTTAATCTCTTCAAGTAAAAGCTCATCGACATCCCGCAATATCCGCAGGTGCCTGGGGGTGATTTCGCCCAGGATTCTAACCGCCAGGCCCGGACCGGGAAAGGGCTGACGCCAGACCAGATGATCCGGCAATCCCAGCGCTTTGCCCAAAAGGCGAACCTCATCCTTAAACAGGTAGCGCAGGGGCTCGATCAGCTTTAATTTCATTTTTCGAGGAAGTCCGCCTACATTGTGATGCGACTTGATTACGGATGTGGGACCGCCGAAAGCCGAGACCGATTCAATCACGTCCGGATATAGCGTGCCCTGAGCCAGAAATTCGGCGCCCTTTATTTTTTTGGCTTCGGCCTCAAAAACTTGCATGAAGATTCGACCGATAATTTTTCGTTTTTTCTCAGGATCCGTTACCTTGGCCAATGCTTTTAAAAATCGGGTCCGGGCATTGACGAATCGAATGTTGATATTCAGGTGCTGCTTTAAAGTTGCTTTCAGCTTATCTGCTTCTCTTTTTCGCAAAAGACCGTTATCGACAAAAATGCAGGTCAGCTGCTTATGAATGCTTTTGTGCAACAATATTGCGGTCACCGACGAATCCACTCCGCCGCTTAACCCAAGGATAACTTTTCTGTCACCCACCGTTTGACGGATATCTTCAACAGCGTCTCTGGCAAATGATTGCATCGTCCAGGAACGCGCGCATCCGCAAACGTCGAATAAAAAGTTTCGTAACATTTTCTTGCCCATTGGCGTGTGGGCGACCTCGGGATGGAATTGCACGCCGATCAGACGTTTGTTACGATGCGCCGCCGCCGCCGCCGCCGTATTTTCGGTGGCGGCTGAAATCGTGAAGCCATTTGGCAAGCGCTGGATGGAATCGCCGTGGCTCATCCAGCATTGGGTTTTGGTCTGAATACCTTTAAAAACGCCCTGGCGGCGCTTAATGTGAAGTTCGGCAAAGCCATATTCACGCCTTCCAGCCCGTTTGACCGATCCGCCCAGGGCCGACATCATAAAATGCATACCGTAACAGATACCCAACACCGGAATGCCGAGTTTAAAAACGACAGGATCAATTTTGGGACTGTTCTTTTCATAAATGCTCGCTGGCCCGCCCGATAAAATGATGCCTTCCGGATTGAAACGCTTGATTGCACTTGCTTTGATCGTCGGTGGCTCGAT
>JASFGM010000457.1:0-3771 GCA_050123755.1 Desulfobacterales bacterium | reverse complement strand
GCTGCCTTTATCACCGTTATGTAAGGTACGTTGACGTATTCGGCAATAATAAAGGCGGCCGCCCCCATAATAGGCGGCGCCAGCTGTCCGTCAGTGCTGGCTGCCACTTCAACGGCGGCCGCTTTGGTGCTCGGATACCCGACTTTTTTCATCAGCGGTATGGTGAAAGTGCCGGTGGTCACAATATTGGCGATGCTGGAGCCGGAGACCAGGCCGGTCAACCCGCTGCCCATGACCGCTGCTTTGGCCGGACCGCCTTTAAACCCGCCCAGCAGGGCCAGGGCCAATTTTATAAAATACTGCCCGGCCCCGGCCTTGTCGAGCATGGCACCGAATAACACAAAAAGAAATACAATGGTTGCGGAAACATCCAGCGGAATGCCGTAGATACCTTCCGTTGACATGGTCATTTGCCCCATCAGGCGGTTGAGCGAAGTGCCTTTAAAAGCGATTAAATCCGGCATATAGGGGCCCAAAAACGAATAGAGCAGAAATACCGAGGCAATCGCCGGAAGGGCCGGGCCGATAACCCGTCGCGTGGCTTCAAGCAACAAAACAATCAGGGTAAACCCAACGATGATATCCCGGGTGATGGGTGCCCCGTAACGGGTGATCAATCCGGCATAGTCAACCACAATATAAATCGCCGCAAAGGCCGCGATGATTCCGAGAACATAATCCAGTATGGAAATTCTGTCTTTAGCCGCAAAATACCTGAGGCCAACGCGTGTTTTTTTGAAAAGTGGATAGTTTAGAAAGACAATTAAAAGGGCAAAGCCGAGATGGATGGCACGAATGAAGGTTGAATCCAGGATCAGCCAGCTGGCAATGGACAGTTGAAAAAAACTCCAGAGCACCGCAATGAAGGGAATGATATATTTGGGGGGGCCCTGGGGTCTTCTTCCGATGCCTTCTTCTTCGGCCATGCGCCTTGCGATTTCAAGGCCCGCACCCTTTTGTTGGATTTCATGGTTACGCATAGTGATCACCTAAACTGTCAACAATGATGGAAGGCAAAAACAAGTCTGAAATTGCATACCGGCATCCAATGTTGACCCATATCAGCAGATTAAGATGGCCTCAAAAATCGGATAGAGTCCAACACAACGGCAGAAATAGAGAACGCAAGCAACACGAGTGGCTAAATTGGTTTTGCTGCTAAACGCTAAAGGTTATCAGAACAAGTTAGAGGCGGCGGTTGTTGAAACCGCCGCCCCGCAGGCAGGCTGGTTGTTGTTGCTTACTTTATCCCGGTTTCTTTGTAATATTTTTCAGCACCCGCATGCAACGGTGCGGACAGACCGTCCAGCATGTTTTCTTTGGTCAAAACCGCATAAGCCGGATGCAGATTTTTGAAGTCATCAAAATTATCAAAAACTTCTTTTGTAATGGCGTAGACGACATTTTCCGGAACTTTGGCGGAGGTGACAAAGGTTGCCTTTACACCAAAGGTTTCGACGTCGGCATCATTTTGGGCTCCCGGATAAAGCGCAATGGGAATCTTTGCCTTGGCATAGTAAGGATTGTTGGCGATGAGTTTGTCAATCCCGGGACCGGTGATAGGAACAATTCGTACCTTGCGAGCTCCGGCGGTCGCTTCTTTAATGGCGCCGCTGGGATGCCCGACGGTGTAAAAGAAGGCATCAATTCGACCGTCCTGCAACAGGCCGGGAGCTTCGGCGGCTTTGACGCTTTCAGCCGTCAGATCCGTTTTATAATCGATGCCCACGGCGTTGAGAGCATCAATCGAATTCTGGCGCTGCCCGGAACCGGGATTGCCGATGTTCACCCGTTTGTCTTTCAGATCTTCAAATTTTTCAATACCGGCGTCCACCGCTGCAACCAGAGTGATCGACTCCGGATGGACACTGAATACCGCGCGCAGATCTTCCTGTTTGCCTCTGTCTTTCCACTCGGCCAGTCCGTTAATGGCCTGATACTGCCTGTCGGACTGGACAACGCCAAACTCCAGGTCACCGGCCATAACGGCATTTACGTTAAACACCGAACCACCGGTTGATTCAACCGTCGCGCGGATGCCGTATTTGTCTTTTTTCTTGTTAACGATTCTGGCAATCGCCCCACCGGTCGGATAATAGACACCGGTAATTCCGCCGGTACCGATCGTGACGAAGGTTGTCTTCACCGCCCCTGCGGCAGCCTTTTCTTCGGTTTTGGCTTCTTCACCGGGTCCACAGCTTATGAGAAGGGAAAAACCGAAGATCAGGGCCAAAACAAAAATGGATATTTTTTTCATCTGAACCTCCTTATGGATGAGCCAGTTAAGGATTATGTTTAATCACTTTGCTGATGACGATTGCGTGCCTCCTTTCAATTTTGCGAATACATAATTTATACCGTTTTCCATAATAATGTTCTGAAATATGGATGTGCGGCATAAGTGGTTGTAGAAAAAAACGTTCGAATATCGGAACGTTTTTTTACAACCACTATAAGTTGGCAGCATACAGGAATCAATACTTAGGTTACATCAAGATTGCCTATCAAATCAGAATCTCGAAGGCAAGAATTTTGTAATAAATTGGTTTCAAACAGATTGTGGGAAGTATTCGGCGCAGAGCCTTCGGGATTGGGTAATCGGAAGGGATGTCTGATATTCGATTCAGAATACCACATAATTACAAATAGCTACATAAACGAATAGCTGCCTCGCACTATCTGTCTGCTGTCTTCTCTCCGCTGTCATCTGACCTCTTTATTCTGCCGTCTGCTTTCTGTTTTCTGACTTCGACTCGAGTGGGCGCGTCGCAGGCTGTCATCCGTATTTTTGGGCCAGCTGATGGAAGTATTTGGCTTCCTCTTCACGGCCACGTTTGCGGCAACCTCCGGCGTAAAGCTCACATTTTCCTTTCAAAGTGATGCGCGCGGCTTGATCCTGTTGCGGTGTCAATAAGTCGCTATCGATTATTTTCACCAGTGACTGGATTCTATATTTATCCAGTCCCGTTGCTTTGGAAAGCTGATCATCGTGACCGCCACGCTTGATGATCAGGGCTGTCTCAATTAGATGCACCGGATAACGGCAGCTGATTCTAAGCCACAGATCATAGTCTTCACAGGCCGGCAAATGTTCATCGAAAACGCCCACAGTGCCAAAAAGGCTTTTTTTAATCATGACAGCCGAGGGACTTACCAGACAAAGCGCGAGGGACCTTTCAAATATCATTCCTGAAAATTTATGGTGCCTCTTTTTCGGATTTACGCGCACCCCGTTGCGGATCCAGTGCTCCTGGGTTTGGTTGATGACGGCATCCGGATGGTTATTAAAAAATTTTACCTGGGCTGACAGCTTCCGGGGTAACCACAGATCATCTGAGTCCAAAAACGCAATCAGCCGGCCCGAGGCCGCTGCAATGCCACGGTTTCTCGCAGCACTGACACCTTTGTTGGGTTGGTGCAAAACGGTAATCTTCTTCCCGTATGCTTTCAGAATCGCCGGAGTGTTATCATCGGACCCGTCATCAACCACAATCAGTTCATAATCACCGAAGTCCTGTTCTAAAACGGAATCAATGGCCTCTTTAACGATCCAACCCCGATTGTGGGTCGGGATGATTACACTTACTAACGGCAATTTCGTTTTTCTCTTCATTTTTCAATACTTTATCCAGAAACTAGATAAATAGCACTCTTGAAGGAAATGCGGAAGTCGGAATGCGGAATGCGGAAAAAATACAAAAACAGAATCCTCGATATATTCTTTCATGCGGATGTTCTGGCTCTACGCCCTTTTTCATATAGCACAGGCGA
>JASFGM010000456.1:0-3775 GCA_050123755.1 Desulfobacterales bacterium | reverse complement strand
CGCATCCGAATCCCTGGCCTGGATGGCTTGGAAAATTTTCATATGTCCCTGTCTGGCTCTCTGGGCGAGCTCGGGAACATGGATGCAGGCCAACCGGAATCTAAGCGTATGATCACTCAGGGTTTGGCTGATTTTATACAGTGTTTTGCTGCGGGCGGCGCGATAAATAATCTCATGAAATTCAGTATCCAGGTCCATCATCGATTCGGTTGCACCGCTTTTCAGTATGTCGTCCGTTTTTTGCAAATTCATTTCAAGCCGCCGCAGCTCTTCAGGCGTAATCTTTTCGATTGCCCATTTTACGGCGATTTTTTCAACTGCTGTGCGGGTCGTGAACAGATCCTTAATATCGGCTTCGGAGGTTTCTTCAACGATATAACCCGCCCTGGGGATGGAATATAAGAATCCCTCCAGGGCAAGCTTGTGTAATGCCTCCCTCACCGGCGTTCGGCTGACTTTCATCTCTGAAGCCAGCGCGGTTTCGACCAGCCGCGTCCCGCCCCCGATGGCACCGGTAATAATTCCATGGCGAAGACTGCGGTAAACTTGCTCGGTTAAAGAAATTTCTTCTTTTTCGATAGGCTTAAAAATATGCATGGCATAGCCTTTTTGCGACGCATTACAAAAAAGTACCCCTGGAACACTTGTTGAATACTTCGTGTATACAGAAGAAGGCTCCGTGTCAAGCTAGATCGAAAAAAAATGATCTTTCGTAGTAACTTTCAATTTTAATTAATTTTGGAGGATTGAAGTCCTTAAGATTCCGGAATTCGGAATGCGGCCTGCGATGAGCTCCCCTCCGCAAACTCTGGACCTGAGCTTGTCGAAGGCAGCCGAATCGACTACGGATTTCGAATGCTTGCTATTTTTTAATTTCAATCCACAATCCGCAATCTGAAATCCGCAATAATAACAGTTGACATTCAGATTTCACCTAGTGTTTATAAAGCCCTAAAATGTGTCGAAATGTTCGCCAATTATAGAATTCTATGTTATAAGAGGAAAATCCTAAACGACAATCTTATTGATAAAAAAGACACATGGACTCTCTAATTGCCTGTCATGAATGCGATTTGTTGCATCAGAAACAAGCCCTGCCCCCCGGCGGAACGGCGAGATGTATCCGTTGCGGGGCAAAGCTGTATAGCCGAAAACGAAACAGCGTCGACCGTGTGCTGGCATTGACAATTGCAGGACTGGTTCTTTTTTGCGTTGCCAATGTCTATCCTTTGTTAACCTTCAGGCTGGAGGCCCAGGTGCAGGAAACAACCCTTATCTCAGGGGTAATGGCGCTCTATGACCAGGGCATGTGGATTGTCGCCGGGGTGGTATTTTTAACCAGTGTTTTAGTACCGCTGCTGCAGCTCACGGGCATGCTCTATGTGATTTTACCTTTGAAGTTGAATCAACGTCCCTGGGCGCTTCCTTTTTTTTTCCGCGTCGTTCGCGGGATTAAGCCCTGGGGGATGATGGAAGTTTTTATGGTCGGTATCCTGGTTTCATTTGTAAAGCTGGCAAAGATGGCCACGCTCATTCCAGGTACCGCGCTTTATGCATTTTTAGCACTTATTTTTGTGCTGGCAGCATCGGCGGCATCGTTAGATCCGCATATCGTTTGGGATAGATCGGAAAACCGCGCATGAAAAAATCTAGGCCTACCGCCTTAAACGCTTCGCTGGTCAGTTGCCACCACTGTCATCTGCTTTGCAAAGCCGCATCGCTGTTTAAAGGCGCTCATGCGATCTGCCCGCGCTGCGGCGCTACCCTGCACTCACGCAAACCCAACAGTATTGCCCGAACCTGGGCCCTGGTGATTGCAGCTTTCATTTTTTACATACCCGCCAACGTGCTACCCATCACACGGGTCATCTCCTTCGGCAAGGCCCAGTCGGACACCATCATGAGCGGGGTGATTTACTTTGTCAAATCCGGCAGCTGGCCGATTGCGCTGGTGATTTTTATTGCCAGTGTTTTCGTGCCGCTGCTGAAACTCTTCCTTCTCACGTATTTGTTGATTTCCGTACAGGTGAAATCCCAATGGCGGCCCAAGGATCGGACGCGGCTATACCGCATCACCGAAGCGGTGGGCCGCTGGTCGATGGTCGATATCTACGTGGTAACCCTTCTGGTGGCGCTGGTCAAACTGGGTTCGCTCGCTACTATCGAGGCCGGTCCCGGCGCTATCTTTTTTGCAGGCGTCGTCATCATCACCATTTTTGCCGCCATGAGCTTTGACCCCCGGTTGATATGGGATACACAGGAGCAAAAATTATGAGCGCAGAAAATAGTAAAGAGAAAGAAATTAAGGATATTCCGGAAGCGGTGGTTCAGACCCGCAGGCAGTTTTCGATTGTCTGGCTGGTCCCAATTGTCGCCGTTCTCATTGGCGGATGGCTGGCCTACAAAGGATTATCGGAAAAAGGCCCGACCGTTACGATCAGTTTTGAATCCGCCGAAGGACTTGAGGCCGGTAAAACCAAATTAAAGTATAAGGATGTCGAACTCGGACAGGTTGAAACCATCCGATTCAACACGGATCTGTCCCTGGTTCTTGTAACGGCCGAACTCGTAAAAGAGGCTACGCACCATCTGACCGAAAACACGCGATTCTGGGTGGTGCGCCCCCGGGTGACCGCCAGCGGCGTCTCCGGGTTGGGGACCCTTTTTTCAGGTGCCTATATCGGTATGGACCCGGGACAAGAGGGTGAGCCGGCGAGAAAGTTCAAAGGGCTCGAGATACCCCCGATTGTTACCACGGGGATGCCGGGCCGCGATTTTCTTCTGAGGGCAACCGCACTCGGCTCACTGGATATTGGTGCTCCGGTCTATTACCGGCAAATACAGGTGGGCCAGGTGATTGGTTATGATTTGCATAAAGAAGGGCAACATATAACCATAAAGATATTTATCAACGCGCCCCATCACAAACTCGTGCGCAAAAACACGCGCTTCTGGAATGCCAGCGGATTTGATTTGAAACTCGATGCCAGCGGCCTCAAGCTCAATACCGAATCCCTGGTGTCGATCATGATGGGCGGCATCGCTTTTGACACGCCCACCAGTCTTGAAGCCGGTGGACCTGCCGGAGTCGATCAAGTATTCAGATTGTATGAGACCCGCGATAGTATTTTTGAGAGAACCTATACACAAAAACTGCATTATATCTTGCACTTTGAGGGGTCGATCAGGGGCCTGACGGTCGGCGCACCGGTAGAATTCAGGGGCATCAAAATCGGGCAGGTTGTCGATATCAAACCGAAATGGGACCTCAAAACGCTTTCCCCTAAAATTACGGTGCTGATTGAGACCGAGCCCCAGCGCTGGGAAAACTTCGGTGAATCCCGCATGGATGAAAAAGGCGAACTCGACGTGCTGGTCGCCAGAGGCCTGAGGGCCCAGCTGAAAACCGGAAGTTTGCTGACCGGTCAGCTTTTCGTGGATTTGGATTTTCATCCGGATGCCCCCCCCGCCGTGGTTAAATATGACCAAGCGTTTCCGGAGGTGCCCACCATTCCCGCAACCTTGCAGATTATTACGGCCAGAGTCAATGAGCTCCTGAGCAAAATCGATTCGGTACCGATTAAGCAAATCGGCAAAGACCTGGGGGATACAGTCCAAAATTTTAAACGCATATCGGAATCCAAAGAACTGCGAGAGGCCGTTAAGGCCTTGAATGAAACCCTTCAAGAAACCCGGCAGCTGGTGCAAAATTTAGATTCAAATGTTGCTCCGGAGATCAGTTCGACCCTCGACCAGGCGCAGAAAACCCTGGTTT
>JASFGM010000455.1:0-3783 GCA_050123755.1 Desulfobacterales bacterium | reverse complement strand
CCGTTAAAAAGGCAAAACAGGGCATCGATGTTTCTTTACCCGGACGGCCGGCACCCAGCGGTTCGTTGCATCCCATTACCCAGATTAACCAACGAATTTGCGATATATTTACAAACATGGGATTTGAAATCGCCGAAGGGCCTGAAGTCGAGCTGGATTATTACAATTTTGAGGCCTTGAATTTTCCAAAGGATCATCCGGCCCGGGACATGCAGGATACCTTTTTCATCTCAGATGATGTCGTGCTGAGAACGCACACATCTCCCCTTCAGATTCGAACAATGGAAAAACAGCAGCCACCGGTGCGCATCATCATGCCGGGTAAAGTTTATCGCTGCGACTCGGACCTGACTCACACGCCCATGTTTCACCAGGTTGAAGGTTTGCTGGTGGATGAAAATATCTCTTTCGGGGACTTAAAAGGAACGCTCACCGCCTTTGTCCATCAGATGTTTGATGAACAGACCAGCCTTCGGTTTCGACCCGGTTTTTTCCCTTTTACCGAACCCAGTGCCGAAGTCGATATCCTGTGTGTCATGTGCCGGGGCAAGGGATGCCGGGTATGTTCGCAAACCGGTTGGCTGGAAATTCTGGGTTCAGGGATGGTTCATCCGGCGCTGTATGAAAACGTTGGATACGATGCCGACCGCTATACCGGCTTTGCCTTTGGAATGGGCGTTGATCGTATTGCCATGCTCAAATACGGAATCGACGACATCCGCAAATTCTTTGAAAATGATATACGATTCTTGAGTCAATTCTAAACATTAGATTTGGGAACCTGTGCTATATCCAGGTTTGCCCAAAACTTTTGAGTTGTGCGCCCGTGGCGTAATGGAGTGATGTAAAATGATATCAAACTGTCAACCAGTATTCCAGTACGCCATTACGCCAACACTCCAAAATTAATAGAGAATGAGAAACACCCGGTGATTTCAGCCATAGATTTGCAAAATTTTTATTTTGATTTCAGGAAGCGTAATAGATGAAAGTAAGTTTAAGCTGGCTCAAAGATTATGTGCCGATTGAAATGGACCCAGTGGACCTGGCGGAAGCCCTGACAATGGTCGGGCTCGAGATCGAGTCTGTATCCGATCGCTACAGCTATCTGGACACGGTATACGTCGGTCGAATCGAAGAAATCGCTCCCCACCCCAATGCGGATAAATTGCACCTGTGTCAAGTCGATACCGGTCATGGAAAGGTCTCCGTCGTCTGCGGCGCACCCAATACAAAAACCGGCATGCTTGCACCGATCGCCTTGCCCGGCACCGAATTCCCGGAAGGCTTTGTTCTGGAAAAAAGTGTCATTCGCGGACAGGCTTCCGAAGGGATGCTCTGTAGTGAAGGCGAATTGGGCCTGGGTGCGGATCGCAGCGGGATCATGGTCCTGGATCCATCCCTGTCCGTGGGCGATAAACTGGCGTCGGCCTTGGCGCTTTCGGATACCGTTTTTGAAATTGAAATAACCCCCAACCGGCCCGATTGTCTCAACCTGATCGGGGTCGCCCGCGAAATTGCCGCCATCCAGAAGGTCAGTTTAACATACCCCGATTTCAATTTGGACGACAAAAGCAATACGATTTCCGAACGGACATCAATTATAATCGAGGCCCCGGACCACTGCCCGCGATACGTGGCGCGCCTGCTTGAAGATATTAAGATAAAGCCTTCTCCATTCTGGATGCAGGAACGGCTCTTATCTATCGGACAGCGGCCCATTAACAATATCGTGGATGTAACCAATTTCATATTAATGGAAACCGGCCAACCCCTGCATGCCTTTGATTTTGACTTTTTGGAAGAAAACAGAATCGTGGTGCGCACAGCCGACAAAGGCGAAAGGTTTGTCACCCTGGATGGAAAAGAACATGTCCTGGACCCTGAAATGCTGATGATCTGCGATGGCCAAAAAGCAGTGGCAATCGGCGGCGTCATGGGGGGTCTCAACTCCGAAATTAAAGACAGCACCACCCGGGTGCTGCTTGAAAGTGCCTATTTTAACCCGGTCAGCGTCCGCCGGACCTCTAAACGCCTGGGTTTGAGCACCGAAGCTTCTCATCGCTTCGAACGCGGGGCAAACCCCGCAGGGCAGATTGCGGCTGCAAACCGGGCAGCAAAACTAATGGTCGAACTCGGCGGCGGCCGCTTAATCAGTGGGCTGATAGACGAATACCCCAACCCGCAGTCGGTCAAAAGCCTGAAACTGAGTATCAAAAATACCAACCGCTTGCTCGGAACGCAGGTGCAGCGCAAGGAGATTGCAAATCTTCTCAAATCGATCGAATTTAGCGTTGAAACAAAGGGCTCAAAAGGCGATGAAGATTTTTTAACGGTCACCCCGCCCAGTTTCCGTGTGGATATTTCCAGACCGGAAGACCTCATGGAAGAAGTCGCCCGCTTATTGGGATATAACAATATCCCGACGACATTTCCCGAAATGCCGGCCAGCGGCCGATCCTCTCATAAAGAAATCGACCTGCGCAACCGGGTGCGACTGTTAATGGCCGGGCTTGGATTCCGGGAAGCCATCAACTATAGTTTTGCGCACAAGCAGTCTGCTGATAAACTTAGAATCAAATCCGCTGATCCGCGAAGATTAATGGTGGATATCTTAAATCCATTGACCGAAGATCAGGCTGTGATGCGCACATCTCTGGTTCCGGGGCTGCTTGAAAGCATGCATCATAATTTTTCCCAGCAAATAAAGAATTTAAAAATCTTTGAAATCGGCAAAATATTCATCAATGAAACCGCGCAACACCTGCCCAAAGAAACCGAAATTCTGGCCGCACTCTGGACCGGGTCCCGTTATGATGCTTCCTGGCATGACCCGGGGACGGATTGCGATTTTTTTGATATCAAAGGGGTCGTCGAAAGCCTGTTAACGGCATTGCGGATCGATGGGATTCAATTTTCCCAAATGCCGGAAAACCAGTGCACCTATACAAGACCCGGATATACGGCTCAAATTTTAAGCAACAATATACTTTTAGGTTTGGTGGGAGAAATTCATCCGCAAGTCCTTGCAAATTACGACTTAAAACAGGTGTCGTATTTATTCGAACTCAATTTCGATCATCTGATTCCGTTGATCAAGGATATAACGTATTCAAAGCCAATTCCCAAGTTTCCCGCAGTTTTTAGAGACATCACCATCATCGTGGACAGCGATTATGAAACCCAACAAATTATCACCGCAGCCCAAGACCATCCGGAAGAGCTGGTTGAAAGTTTCAGTTTGTTGAATGTGTTTGAAGGCAAACCCATCGCCCCCGGCAAAAAAAGTGTATCCTTGCGGGTAACGTACCGCTCATCACAAAAAACACTTGAAGATGAAGATGTAACGCCTATCCATCAATCAATAGCAGAGAGGCTGGTTAAGCAATTTAAAGCCAGTTTGCCGGCCTGACGCCTAAAGGCTCGGGCCAATTAAAGGCGCTGAAAATGGAAAATTTAAAATCCAATCAAAAGGATATACCCGACAAGCTTTATTTCAGAATCGGAGAAGTCAGCAAAATTGTAAAGCTGCCGACGTACGTTCTGAGGTTTTGGGAAACCGAATTTTCACGAATGCGACCCAAACGGACTTCCTCTGGCCAACGGCTGTATACCCGCAAGGATATCGAGCTGATTTTAAAAATTAAGAACCTGCTCTATGAAAAAAAGTTTACGATCCAGGGAGCCCGTCGGCATTTGACCGCCAAAACCGGCAAAAAAGATTTGCCGATACAACAGCACCTGAAAGATATGCGTTCGGAACTAAAATCCATAAGAGATTTG
>JASFGM010000454.1:0-3796 GCA_050123755.1 Desulfobacterales bacterium | reverse complement strand
GAGATCATGCTGATGCCCAGCCGGAGTAGCAATGACAATCTTCGGCGATGTCTCTGACACCTGAGCTGAACGCAGCAGGTTCCACAAAAATGACCTGATGACCGTGGTCGTCATATGTTCATTGATAACTTTTAGCTCTCCTTGCGCCCATAACTCTCCGATTTTTTGGCATAGCGGTTCGATGACCGCCTTGATCAACTCCATTTTGCTTAGGTGTACTGCTGCTCGATCAAGGACAGATTCCAAACCTTTGGCATCAAAATTGAGAACGGTGGACAGCGACTGGTCGTAAAAATAGGTCGCATCCAATGAACCGGATTCGCGAGCGGTAAAAACCTTGGAAGCATCAGCCACGTCTAACTTAACGAGCTGCACCAGCTCTTCTGCGGGTAGGCCTGCAATTTGAGAAATGCTGTGGCCGATTCTTACCGCTGTTCTCAGCATCTTCAGGCGCTCGATATCCATTCCGCTGAACATCCGCCGGTTGGATTCTGTTCTTTTGGGCACCACCGCCTGGTAGCGCTTCTCCCAAACACGTATTACATGTGTCGAAAGACCAGTCTGCTGTGCAACATATCGAATTGGATATACATACCTAATTTTCATAGCCGGAAAATAACATTTTTCTTTGACATTGTCAAATTTTTGTTTAATTTATGTCTAAATTAAGATGTATTTGTACTTATATTGATGTTTATTCACAAATTCGAAACCCAATACATGTTAGGATCTTACAATGCTCAACGATGCAAACCCGACACCAGATAACGAACAGATTGTCGAAAATAAAATGGACATTTCTGAAGAACTGCCCATTCTGCCTCTAACAAATCTATTAGCATTTCCGACACTTAATATGACCTTAGCGATTCAGGCGGAGGCAACTCCACTGATTGAGGCGGCCATGAAGGGCGATCGAATTATCGGGGCCGTTGGTATCCGCAATCCGGGTGATGGTCAATCCATGACCAAACAGGTCTTTGAAACCGGTACTGTGATCCGGATTTTGTATGCGACCCGAGCATCCGACAACACCAATCTATTGGTTGTCAGGGGGCTAAAACGGTTCCGGATCGACAAATGGCTCTCGGAAAAGCCTTACCTGAAGGCTCGTATCAGACTGGCTCCTGAAATAACTGAGACGGATATTGAGACGGATGCATTATTTCGCAGCCTGCGCGACCTCTCGCAGGAAGTATTTTCCCTGATGCCCAATATACCCAAAGAAGCAGTCGAAGGGCTGGCAAGCATTCGAGACCCTTTGCATTTAGTTTATATTGCTGCCGCTCATGTTGATATCGATTTTCATAAACGGCAAAATCTACTGGAAGAAGACCGTCTCAAGGTAAAGCTAAGCGAATTAGTGGCGATATTGTCTCGTGAAAAAGAGGTGCTCGCGCTCGGAAAAAAAATCCAAACCGAGGCCCAAGACGAAATGAACAAAGCCCAGCGGGAATATTATCTGCGACAGCAACTCGAGGCCATAAAAATTGAGTTGGGAGAAAACGATAGTGAAAAATCCGAATCCGACGAGTACCGACAACGCATCGAAAAATCAGATATAAGTGCCGAAGCGCGTAAAGAAGCCCTCAGAGAACTGGATCGTTTCGCTCAAATGACGCCCCAGTCTGCTGAATACTCCCTGATAAAAACCTATCTGGACTGGTTACTGGATCTCCCGTGGAATCAACTAAGTGAGGATCAGGTGGATATCAAAGTCGCACGCGAAATCTTAGACGCGGATCACTATGGTCTGCAAGAGGTCAAGGATCGCCTCATTGAATACTTGGCGGTTCGAAATCTTCTGAAAATCCGAGGATCCTCTAAGAGTAAGGAACCAAAGGCGCCCTTTTCAACCGCTATGGGTGTCATATTGTGTTTTTCCGGACCTCCGGGTGTCGGTAAGACCAGCTTGGGGCAAAGCATTGCACGGGCCATGGGGCGTGAATTTACCCGCATGAGCCTTGGCGGAATACGGGATGAAGCTGAAATTCGAGGTCACCGTCGGACATATATCGGAGCAATGCCGGGAAGAATCATTCAAGCGATTAAGCGCTCCGGCACCCGCAATCCGGTTTTTATGCTGGATGAAGTTGACAAAATCGGTTCGGATTGGCGCGGCGATCCCAGTAGTGCCTTATTAGAGGTATTGGATCCCGCTCAAAACGGAACCTTTCGCGACCATTACTTGGATGTCGATTTTGACTTGAGCGATGTGATCTTTATCGCCACAGCCAACCAATTAGAAAACATCCCGGCAGCATTGAAAGATCGTCTGGAAATCATTCAATTAGAAGGCTATACCGAGCTTGAAAAAATTCAGATCGCCAAGCGACACCTGATTCCCCGGCAATTGACCGGTCATGGCCTGATCGATAACGAGATGACTTTCATGGACGAGGCGATCCGCAAAATTATCGGCAGCTATACCCGCGAAGCCGGGGTGCGTCAGTTAGAACGGCTTATCGGTGCCGTGTGCCGTAAATGCGTCG
Source organism: Desulfobacterales bacterium (assembly GCA_050123755.1). Classification (GTDB taxonomy): domain Bacteria; phylum Desulfobacterota; class Desulfobacteria; order Desulfobacterales; family JAHEIW01; genus JAHEIW01. Next base: position 1,304 of record JASFGM010000454.1, on the reverse strand, counting down.
TCAACCTCACAACCCATGGCTGGTCCCATGTCATCGTTACCCCTGAGCAAGTGACAGAATTTCTGAAAAAAGAAAAATTCGAGAACGAACATTCTGAAGTTATTGATGTGCCGGGCGTGGCAACCGGTTTGGCGGTGACGGCAAGCGGAGGTGATATCCTCTATGTTGAGGCAACGCGAATGCACGGTGACGGGCAACTGAACTTAACCGGACAACTCGGCGACGTCATGAAAGAAAGTGCTCAAATTGCATACAGTTATGTCCGTGCACAGGCCGAAAAGTTGGCGATTGAACCCCAAGCATTTGATAACCGGCAAGTTCATTTGCATGTGCCGGCCGGTGCAATTCCCAAAGATGGTCCTTCGGCGGGGATCGCCATGACCATGGCCCTGGCGAGCTTGTTCAGCAACCGTCCCGTGCGCAGTGATTTGGGGATGACTGGCGAAATCACCTTGCGCGGGCGCATACTGCCGGTGGGCGGAATTAAGATGAAGTTATTAGCAGCCCATCGCGCCGGGCTCAAAACCGTCATTTTGCCCAAGCGCAATGCACGCGATCTGGACGATGTCCCCGAAGAGATTCGTAATGCCATGCAATTCATACTGGTGGATCGAATCGATGAGGCCATCGATATCGGACTGACACGATCAGAAAACGGCGCCAGAGGCGATTATCGCCCCATCGATCGTAATATGAATCCACTCAACGAAGAGATTTCAGCTTTAAATTATCCCATTCGATAAAACGAAAACTTTTCACCGAATGATGAGCCACTAAAATCGGCTGGGTAAAACTATTCAGTCTTAGTGCGAAATTAAGAAAGGATTAACCCATGCAGAATCAAAATCGGTTCAGAACGTTGATAATTATTGGTGGTATTTGGCTTACCTTTCTGCTGTTTAATTTTCTATCGACGAATGCCGCCGTGAAGACAATACCATACAGTGAATTCCTGCAACTCGCCAAAGAGGGAAGGGTTTCGGAAGTTGCGGTGTCAGACAATGTCATTCAGGGTAAAATGTTTACCGAAAACGCCGTCTCAGAGCAGGGCGAGCTCTTCCAAACGGTGCGGGTCGATGCCGAAATCTCTGATGTTTTAGAGCAAAACGGCATCGAATATGCCGGGAAAATCCAGTCGGATTTTATTTCAAACCTTTTTTCATGGATTTTTCCAGTGCTGCTGTTTCTCGGCCTATGGTTCCTAATTATGCGACGATTTCAAAAACAGCAAGGAGGGTTCATGACCCTGGGTAAAAATAAGGCCAAAATCTACATGGAAAACGATGTCGAAGTGAGATTCGAAG
>JASFGM010000453.1:0-3798 GCA_050123755.1 Desulfobacterales bacterium | reverse complement strand
ACACAAGCGAACTGTTTTAGACCTGGATTTTTTCGATGATGGGGATAAGTAACTTCTGTGAAGGGAAAAGCGCGCTGAAATCAAGGTCGACGTTATATTTTTTGATCAGCCAGAGCGGAACCTCAAATTCTTCAAGCGAAAGATCCCAGATCGTATCGCCTTTTTTTATATAATAGAATTTTACTTTTTCGACGCGATAGGAAGCAAAAAAATCTTCGCTTAGCTCTTTATGATACTCAAATCTTTTTTCTTCAAATTCTTCTTTGGAAACTTGGTGCAATGGAATCTTTATCTGTTGATCAAGACGGATGACTTTTCCGTAGGGAAATCCATTTAAGCGCCGAATCTCCCAGGCTGTAATGTCCAGCCATTCGGCATAATGCCCCAGGGTTTCTTCAACTTCTACCCGGATCGTGCCGACCGGTTTACCTTGATCGTGCCAGATCCGCTCAATCGCAAAATTGCCTTGTAAGATTTCCGGATTAATTTCGGGCGCCTGAGCTGCAGGCTTGGCTGCCTCGGCATCCAACTCCGGAAGGGTCGCCGCTTCGGGTTTTTCTTGCACCTGTTTATGATCCTGAGACGCTACGGCCTCCTGTTCCTCAACAAGATCTGCTTCCTTAATGGCCAGTAACGGGGGTTCCTCTTTGCGGGCCTCACCTGTTGCCGGCTCGACCTGCGGGAATTCAACCGCGTCCTGCTCCTCACGATCGTGTGGTTTTTTGATGGCAAGAACCGCGGAAGTTTGACTCCCCCTCTTTTCTTGCACGGGCTGAAGAGGCGCAGAACCTGGGACCAATTTTTCCGGTGTTTCTCCGGGCTCAGCGGTTGCATTCATCGCGAGCACCAAATCAACGCTCGCGCGGGTTAAAGGTTGTGCCTCGATCGATAGTGATCTCGGAGATTTTATTAGACCTTGCTCTCCAGTTTTTCGGGGTTCTTTCCTGGCAATCGTAATCGGTTTCTCATCAGGCAGGGGTATCCGCAAATTTTGGTTCACATAGATGGTGGCGCGGCTATTCAGATTGTTGGCCGCAATCAGATCGCGCAGCTTTACGCCGTGCAGCCGAGCAATTTCTCCAGCCGTATCCCCTCTTTGAACCGTGTAAATGTGACTGCGTTTTTGGTAATTTTTATAAATTTTCGGCGCCAGTTCCGCCATCATACGTTCCCAATCCTGACCGGATTTCAGGGGGAACCGCAGGCGAAAGCCTTTCGGTACATATTTTTGCCCGCGAATAACAGGATTTCGCAAAGCCGGATTGAGTTCGCGAAGGACATCAGGCGCCAGTTTCAGCTGCCGGGCGATTTGCGGCAATGAGCCGTATCCGGCCATCACCACTTCCTGGCTTTCGAAGGGGGTGTCCAGTGCAAGCTCCCCGAAATATTGCCGATAATTTTGTGCCACCTCCCTGGCCGCCAAAAATTCAGCGTAAAAGTTTCGGGACGCAAATTTAAATATTCGGCTGTGGTATTCTTTGAATATGGCTTCATAGCTGCCTTTGCGCCTTTGGGCGCGCAGCATGCCGGCGATGCCGTGGTTGTAGGCCGTAATGGCCATCGGCCAGCTCCCAAGTTTTTTGAAATTTTGCTTCAGCAATCGAGCGGCGGCGTGAGAAGAAAGGATGGGATCCCGCCGCTCATCTACCGCATAACCGACGGTCATGAATCGTTTGCCTGTTGAGCGGGTAAATTGCCAGATGCCGGCAGCACCAAATTTACTATAGGCTTTGGGGTTAAAAGACGATTCCACATGCGGCAGATAGGATAATTCCGTTGGCAAGCCCGCATCACGGAAAATTTGTTTGATTTCCGCCAGATAAGCACCGGATCGAATAATGCCCTGCCGGAACGGATCTTTCTGACCCACCTGACACCGCAGGTTGCGCATCGCCGACCGAAAATCGGACCGCTGCGCTTCAGCTCCAAATAAATTGGCCACGCGCTTTTCTTCTGAACTTTTAGGGGGTTCGCCCCCAGCCAGTTTGGCCAGAATCAGTTTGTATTTCTTTTTGGCCTTTTTAATTCGATCCCGATTGATTTTTCGGCTGCCATGGCGATTCCGGTCCTTAAGCTCAATGACCTCATAGATGATACCCAGATTGCGCTTATCATGAATGACACCCTGGGTGGTTGAATATTGCGCATATATTTTTTTCCAGAAAGAAATGTTGGGGCGAATACTCTCATACTCCGGAAAGGTGCCAGCGACGGTAGCGGCGCCTGCAGAAATACTGTATAACGCCATGACCACCGGTAGAATCGATAAAAAAACGGTTTGGGTTCGAATATTTTTCATGGGCTCAGATATTTGGCTGTTATATACGGTCCGGTTTAGCGGGCGGGTATCATCTCAAGTTTTAAAGCAAAATCCAAGCCAAAATCCGCTAAAATTGATATTTTATATTATTTCATTTAGTTATGAATTTTCCCAATTTGCCTTTTCCCCCGAATTCTGGAAAAATTTTAACAAAATTCAGTAAAATGTACCCCAATTACATAAATGTAATCGAGAATTGCCCATTGTGATCTATAAATCTTGCAGATACTTGTTGGGATCCTGCATAAAACTTTTGTAGACTTGAAAATGTTCGGTTTCTTCATAACCAATCTGCTCTAAAGATGACTGGCTGAAGCTGTAAATTTTAGCGCCAGGACACGCCAGGAGAATCGGTGAGTGGGTGGCGATGATGAACTGGGCATGGCCGGCATGGCTTGTTTGTCTGAGCAGTTTCAGCAAATCAATCAAACTGGCCGGAGAAAGTGCGGTTTCCGGTTCATCCAAAAGATAAAGCCCCTTAATCTTAAAGCGTGATTTAAAGAAAGACATCAGGGATTGACCATGGGATTGAATCATCAACGATTTGCCGCCGAAATATTCAAGCAATCCGGGATCCATGCTTGCCCATTCATCCACGATTTGGGCAAAGTTTTTAAAAATTTCAGAAGCAAAAAAAGAGCCTGGAACGGTATCTTGGGACCACTCAACTTCAACTGCTTTATAAAATTCGGTCTCATATGGATTATATTGAAATCGAGCCCGGCGCTCCCCCCGCCATATATAAATGCCGCAGCGGTGGCTAATGGCCTGTAACAGCGTCGACTTACCCGTACCGTTCTCTCCAACAAAGAAGGTCACCGGACAATGCACATCAACGGTTCGCGGATGACTGAAAATGTGAAGATTAAATGGATAGCGGTCGTGGATGGGAAATCTTTCAGGGAAAATACAAACTTGTTTGAGATGCATCAACATTCTCCTGTAGCGCATATTAAATTTTGATAGAATTTTCGGTCCGAATGATTTGCCGCTGAAAATAGAGTCATCACCATTTCAAGTTTGAAGTCAAAAATCAAGCCTTTAGATTAAGGTGTCATCTAGAATACACTTTTTTATTGACAGGCGCCATTGTATTGTGAGATTTTTAATAGATTGCAGTGGGATAGCCATCCACGGGAGTTTCAGCCCGCAGAACCGGCCTTTCGATTCTGCAACAGGACCTGATCCGAATGCAGTTCGCCAGCCACCATGATTATCCTTACATGCGGCCCACACCGGGTGCTATCATAAAAGCTAAATTGAGCGATTGTCGAGGTTGCCGTAGTTACAAGGAAGATGTTGTTCCGCTATAGTTAACTATGCGGGACGGCATCTGGCGCAGCAGATGCAACACGATCGGCAATCCCCCGTGGGGTTTCAAATTTTAAAAATTTAAATCGATAGAATTCCTTCAAAAATAATAAATGTTTCCCATTTTTTAAATTTGAAACGCTCAATTTAGGTATAAATTGAGTCAC
>JASFGM010000452.1:0-3802 GCA_050123755.1 Desulfobacterales bacterium | reverse complement strand
TTCGATTATTCTCATTTTGCTGATCGCCCTGATTTACAATGTGCATCCGGCATTTCGGCTGGCCTACAGCCCCATGGTGGTTATTCTGGCCTTTTTTATTATGGGGCTTTCCTTTATGGTGACGCTGATCATCTTTTTCCGTTTTGAAGGCGAGATGACCCGGCTTCAAACCCGGGCCAAACTGATTCAGTCTGAAGAACTCGGACGCTGGAAAGCGTTTGTTGCCGCCTTCATGCTGGGCGTCAGCAATTTGAGACGCCGCCGTCTGCGAACTGCCTTAACCTGTGCCACCCTGATAATTTTAACCTTTACAATCATGAGCTTTACGGCCGTCAAGTCCATGCGGCGCCATGCCAGGCTACTGTACGAACCGACTGCTCCCTATACGGGGTTCCTTTTAAAGAATGTCAACTGGCGTGATTTGCCCCCGCAGGCGTTGGAATTCATTACCAACAATTTTGCCCAAAAAGGGATTAGCGTTCCGCGTGTCTGGCTGGAAGATCAGGATAAAACCCGGTCAACCCGGATACCGGTTTATCATAACGGCCGGTCATTTGAGGCCCAGGGCCTTGTCGGCCTTTCCCATCTGGAACCCCGTGTTTCAGGACTTGATGAGATCCTCATCGGCGGGCGCTGGCTGGCGCAAAATGAACTGGATACGATCCTTTTGCCCGAGCGCATGGCCAATAATCTGGGGATCGATCCCGAGCATCCGGAAGGTGCGACGGTGTCCGTGTGGGGCATGCCCTTTGAAGTGGTCGGGGTTTTTGCGGGCGAAAAACTGCAGCAGCGATCTGATCTGGACGGGGAGCCCTTAACGCCGGTCACATTTCCGCGCGAGGTTTCTACTGAGATGACCGAAGTGGAGGCCGATGCCCTGGAATCCGGTGAGGAGGTGCGCGAATTTCAGAGCCGCTATCAGCATATCCCCGGTGATTTGACCATGATCGTCCCCTATCAGAGCCTTCTGGCGGCCGGGGGCCACCTGAAAGGCGTCGCGATCGTTCCGCAGAAGGAAATATCCATCCAGGAAACGGCCCAGAACCTGGTGGACCGCTTCGGGCTGTCGCTGTTCAGCGGTGAGCCCGACGGAACTTACCTCTATCATGCCAGCGATACGATGAGTTACAGCGGGGTCCCCAATATTATCATTCCCATTATCATTTCGGTGTTTATTGTCTTAAATACGATGATCGGCAGCGTTTATGAACGCAAGCGTGAAATCGGAATTTACACATCGGTCGGATTGGCGCCGTCGCATGTGTCGTTTTTGTTTATCGCCGAAGCCATGGCGCTGGCCGTCATCAGTGTGGTTCTGGGTTATCTTCTGGCGCAGACGTCAGCCAAGCTGTTCGCCGAAACCTCTCTGTGGGCCGGCATTACCGTCAATTATTCTTCCTGGGCCGGCGTCGCCGCCATGATTTTAGTGATCATGGTTGTACTGGTTTCCGTTATATACCCCTCAAAAGTAGCCGCAGAAATTGCCATCCCCGATGTCAATCGGGCCTGGACGCTCCCCCAGGCCGACGGTAACATCCTGGAAGTCACGTTGCCTTTCTATATGAGCTATTCGGAACATCGCAGCATCGGCGGGTTCCTGCTGGAATTTTTCCAAAGCCACCAGGATGTATCCCACGGCTTGTTTTCAACCGGTGAAATTGATTTTGGCTTTATCTGCCAGACGGCGCCCGGTCTTGCCGATGACGCTGATGACTGCCCGCAGGAAGCCTGTGAGTTTGACGCCTGTCTTCAGGTCCGATCCAGTGTCTGGCTGGCTCCGTTTGACTTTGGGATCAACCAGCGCGTGGATCTGCAGTTTTGTCCGGCTGAAGATGAGCCCGGGTTTCTCGAAATCAAAATTCGCCTGATTCGGGAATCGGGTGAAGCCAATGCCTGGCGGCGGATCAATAAGGGATTTTTGCACAGCGTGCGTAAACAGCTGCTGTTGTGGCGATCCTTTGATCTGCCCACCAAAGAGCACTATGAACGGTTGTTGACGCAAGCAGAAAAGGAAATGGGAATCGAATCGAATTAGGATAAGAAGATGACCGAAAACCAGCAACCCGCGACCAACGAAGAATCGCTGACAGCATACGGGGAAAAGAAATCCGGCCCAAAAATCCGTTTGCGCGCTATCCTGCTGGGCTCGCTTTTTGCGCTGGCGATTTGTCTGATAACGCCATTTAACAACGCCTACCGCCAGGCAACTCCCCTGGGCGGCGGGCATTTTCCCCTGGCGCCTTTTTACATTCTGGTGTGGTTGATGCTACTGACGGCCCTTGTACGCATGATTTTCAAGGATCGCAACTTGATTACCGGCAAAGAGCTTTTGGTGTCCTGGGCGTTGATGGTGTTGCTGTCCGGTATCGCCTGGACGGGTCTGGCGCGGACCTTCTTTGTTAATTTAACCGCGCCGTATCATTTTGCCACCGTTGAAAACCGCTGGGCGGAAGTGCTGCATCCGCTTCTTCCCGCGGGCTGGTATCCCCAGAGCAAAGAGGCCGTCATCAGTATATACAACGGCCTTACAGAGGGCCGGCAGCTGGGGTGGTTCGATGTTGTCAAACAGATTCATTGGGATGCATGGCTCACCCCGCTGCTGACCTGGACGGTATTTATCCTGCTTTGCTATTTTGTCATGGTCTGCATCGTTAATCTGTTAAGCAAGCAGCCCTTATACAATGAACGCATGAACTTTCCGCTCTTGCGGGTGCCGTTTATGATGGAGGAGGCCCTCGATCAGACCGGGCTGGGCCGGTTTTTTGGCAACCGCTTTCTTATCGCCGGTCTGATGGTTCCGGTTTGCCTGCACACGCTCAATGGGCTGGGATTTTATAACCCATCCATCCCTCAGATTCCAACGATGATTTTGGCCGGCACCTATTTCCCAAAAGTCGGTCTTCTTTCCGGATTTTTTAAACTCAAAATCTATATTTACCCGGCCTTTATCGGCTTTGCTTTTTTAACGTCCAAACAAATTTCTTTTTCCTTCTGGTTCTTTTTCATATTGGGTACCCTGCTGTTTGGCCTGCTCAGCGTTTTGGGATTCAATATCCCGGCAGCTGCTATGGGTGTGACGTTTGGTCCGACCATTTCACGTCCGGAAGAGACCCAGATGATTGGGGCCTATATTGTTTTTTTTGTATTTCTAGCCTGGCTGGCCCGATTTCATTTCATTGATATTGTGCGTCAGGGAATCGGTTTTAAAAAAGAAGAGGATTTGGAATCCGAATGGCTCTCGACTCGCTTTGCTTTCTGGGGATTTATCCTGGGGAGCCTGGCGATTGTCATCTGGTGCTATTATTTCGGTATTCCATTTCTATTTTCTATTCTAATCGTTTTTGCTTTTTTTATGTTTACCCTGGTGGCCATGCGCGTCATTTGCCAGGGCGGGCTCGCGTATTTTACATTAACCGCTGCGCCCATGGACGGGCTGATGGCTTTTATCGGTCCCAAATTTTTAACTAGCCTTGGAATCCTCGTGGCCGCCGTCATTCAGAAGGTGCTATTTGTTGATTTGCGGGAATCGCTTATGCCGTCCTTATTGCATGCCCGCAAACTCACGGATAAAACCCGTAACAACCGATTGATTTTTTTAGCGATTGCGATCACCTTAATTGCCGGTGTGTTGCTCTCATTACTGGCCATGCTGGCACTTTGCTACAAATTCGGCATACGCGAGTTGGAGCTGGACTGGGCCACGCGTACCACGGTTGCAGTTTATGATAACATTTACAGCCTGGTTGAATCACCCATAAAGCCCGGAGAATGGGTGCTGATCTTTTCGATTGCCGGCGCTGTC
>JASFGM010000451.1:0-3821 GCA_050123755.1 Desulfobacterales bacterium | reverse complement strand
GTGTTCCCAGGACTCATCGTCGGCTAAAAACATACAGTAGTTTTCTCCTCCCCAGCCTTTGCTGCCGTATGTCCAGTCGGCCCCCACAAGGTGGAGAATCTTCCATAAAGGCACCAGTTCATCGGGTTCGGTGACCGGCTCCCGGGAATTCTGGTTTAAAAAGAAATAGGCGCCTTTTTTATCAATGGGTGCCTGCATGTCTTTAAATTCGGGTTGGGTCTCGCGATACTCTTCGAGCACATCCTCCACAACGAAAGCAAAATCTTCCGGAGATGCTCCCATCGCACTGCAGCTGTCATTTCTTAAGGCCATGTCGCATGAGCCCAGGATGCCCTTGGGCCGCTCTTCGCGTGGCCAGCTGCTGCGCGCATGGTAAATCAGCTGGGGAATGTCGATTTCCATCGGGCACACATAAATGCAGCGCTGGCACATGGTACACATCCAGGCCCAATCGGATTTAATAATTTCTTCATCCAGCCCGAGGGCCGCCATACGCAGAAATTTTCTGGGATCCATTCCGGCCAGGCCGGTGGCCGGACACCCTGAAGAGCACGCCCCACAGGTTAGACATAGATTTAAATTGCCGCCTTCAGGTAGAACCTCCATGACCTTGTCCATAAAGGAGCTTTTCTTTTTCTGACCCAGTTTGATTACCGCTTCTGACATGGGTTCCTCCTTGGCTAGGTTCTTGTTGGGAACCTAGGAATTATGTTTGTGAATATTGTGGCCCAAAAACTGTGTTGGTCTATTTTCGCTAAATATTCAATTTGCAATCTTCAATTTTCAATTCCAGCTCGTCCGGGTTAACTTATACCTACCACCTCGGGAAACTCTTCCTCTCGAAAAACCGACAGCGGGGGATCTTCATCGATACTTTTCCCGGCCTCATAGTCAAATGCCTTCTGAGTATCCTGTGCGATGGTGCGGAACAGCTCCATGACGGGAATATCATTGGGACAGGCATTCGAGCATTGGCCACAACCCACACAGGCTGTACTCATATGCGCTAGACGGGTAATGTGATAAAAGAGCGTATCAGTGGGCATTTTGATGACGCCTTGACGGTTGGCCCAGCGCAGGTATTGCTCAGGGTCATGGTTGAACACATCGGTGACAAAAACACATTCCTTGCAATAGCACACCGGACAGGCGACCCGGCAATTGTAACAATTGATGCAACTGGCAAAGTAAGTCGCCATTTTTTCAAGGCTGTCGGTGGCCTCATGGGTTTTGATAAACAATTCATCGCGGTAAGCGCTGCGCTTTTGAATCACTTCAGCGACCGCATTCTTGCGAGCAGCCGGTTCAGCAATTTTAGAGAGCTTGAGCTGATTTAAAAGATTCATGCCCGATTCGGTTTGAGATTGAATCAATAATTGATCCTCAATATCAATTCCATAAAGCCCGATAGAAACATCGGCATTTGCTGCCACCGGATATTCGCAGGCTTTACAGGCAGCGGCCAAACCGACTCCGTCAATTTCTCCATCCTTTCCGCTCAAGATATTTGGTAGAATTTTATAGTTGAATCATTCCCATTCTGCTCGATAAAGCGGGCGTAATCTTTGTTCGGATATGCGCCGAGGCAGTCAATACTAATTAATACGACCTCATCCGGACGTGCCTGTTTGAGTTTCACCAGTTCGACATAGGCACGAATCTCGCACGGGCGCAATACTGCCGCAACCCTGGAACCCATTGGCTTGCGTGTCAGACGGGAAACAATCTTGGCGGCATTCATGGGAAAGGCCGGGGCCAAAGGATCTACACCGTTTAAGTGATCAGGGTCAGTTATCAGCGCGGGCATGACCATGTTTTTCATCGGCAGATGCTGCGGCACCAGAATCGCATCAATTTCTTCTGTATTAAGGATATCTTCGAAAAATCCCTGCAACGCCCCTAAAATGTCTCTTTCTTTCACATCAATTTTTGCCGTAATCGCCATAAGTACCTCCGATTTTGATATTTGGTACTGGGTATTTGGTGTCAGTTGATTCCTGTTTGCCTCTTATTGGATTTAGGCCAACGAATATCGAATACCGAATAACTGTTACCCAAGGCTAAATCACCATCTTCAGCTTTGCCTGACTGGGGCCCAGGGCTTTGATCTGAGTGACCAAGTCCCGTATAATTTCAGCAAACTGTACGCCATCACTGGCACCGATCCAGGTTAATCTGAGTCGTTGGGGCTCAAAACCGAATTGAGGCAAAATCTCCTTGAGGAGCTTAATGCGTCGACGGGCCTTATAATTCCCGTTAATGTAGTGACAGTCACCGGGGTGGCATCCGCTGATCAGCACCCCATCAGCTCCCCCCAAAAAGGCCTTGATCACATATTGAGGGTCCACCATGCCGGTGCACATCACGCGAATCAAGCGCACATTCTGCGGGTAGGTCAATCTGGAAGTCCCCGCCAAATCAGCGGCAGTATAAGTGCACCAGTTACAGACAAATGCGATGATGGTCGGTTCAAATTCTTCCATACGCCCTCCATAAAGTTGTCGCTATTTTATTTTCGTTTTCAGAAGAGTCGAATCTTCAATCTTGGCCATTTGCTGTCTATGCTTTTAATTCCGCATTCCACATTCCAAAATCCAAATTCCTTTACATTCCCACTTCTTTCAGCGCATCCATGATTCCGTCAAACTCGGCAAATATTTGTTTGGATTTGAAATGCCTGACCTGGGCGGCGCCACTGGGGCAAAACCCGCTGCAGCTGCCGCATCCTTTGCAGATCGCCTCATTTACCACGGATACGCCTCTGCGTTCATCAAACTCAATAGCTGTGTATGGACAAAGGCCGATGCAGGTCTGACAGCCGGCGCATACATCCGGATCGATCCAGGAAATGGTTGAGGGGATCGTTACTTTACCCCGGGTCGCCAGAGAAAGGGCCTTGGACGCTGCTCCTGATGCCTGAGCGACCGTATCCGGAATATCTTTGGGGGACTGGCAGGCCCCCGCCAGAAATACCCCGTCGGTTGCCGTATTCAGTGGCCCTAATTTGGGGTGTTCTTCCAGAAAAAACCCGTCTGCACCCAGGTTGACCCCGAAAATTCGGCCGACCTCAGCGGCATCCTTGCGGGATTCGATGGCCGCGCATAAAATCGCCATATCCACCGGAACGCGTAAGCGAACCCCTAGCAGGGTGTCTTCTGCAATTGCGATGAGCTTGCCTTCTTCTTCGGGTTTGGTCGCCTGCTGGGTTATTTCTGCCACTTTGCCCCTGATAAAGGTAGTACCTTCTTCCTGGCAGCGACGATAAAATTCCTCGTAACCTTTTCCGTAACAACGCTGGTCAATGTAAAAATCGTAAATTTGGGTGTCGTGACCGACTTTTTCTTTAATAAGGTGGGTATACTTGAGGGCGTACATACAGCATACCCGCGAGCAATATTCATGATAGTTCACATCCCGGCTGCCAACGCAATGAAGGATGGCAACGCTCTGCGGAGTCCGGGTGAATTCGCCTTTTTCGTCTCGAATAAGAATTTTGCCAGCTGTGGGCCCGGTGGCATTGCTGAGACGCTCGAATTCAAGACTGGTATAGACATTGGGATAGGTGCCATAGCCATATTGCTTCATCTGGGTGGGATCGAACGCATCGTATCCGGTAGCCAGGATAATACTGCCGACGTTCACCTCAAGCTTTTGGGGCTGCATGCTGTGATCAATGGCGTTGGGTTCGCAGACCCTCACGCATTCCATACATTCGCTGCAGATACCGCAATTCAGGCAACGCTGGCTCTCCTTTTGGGCTTCGGCTTCTGAAAAATTCAAGTCGACTTCCTCAAAAGACTCAATTCTTTCCTGGATGTCCC
>JASFGM010000450.1:0-3823 GCA_050123755.1 Desulfobacterales bacterium | reverse complement strand
AGGCCTCCACGGTGAGTTCCATCGCTTCCTGAGCACTGTTGGGCGCCAGCACGAGGGTCTCATAATTACCGCCCTGGGTGGGATAACGGGCGTTGTAGAATTCACCCTGTCCCGGTGCACCGGTGATGCCGCTTACCGGCCCCACCCGCTGGGAATTGAGCACCACTATCGGTATTTCACATCCAATGGCCCAACCGTATGGATCGGCATAAAGGATAAAGCCGGGGCCGGAAGTGGCGGTCATGGTCTTCATGCCTCCGGCGGCAGCGCCTACGGCGAGATGCATGGCCGCACATTCATCTTCCGTCTGGACATAATAGCCACCGATTTTAGGCAACTCGGCGGACATGGCCTCGGCGATTTCCGTAGCCGGAGTGATCGGATAGCCGGCGAAAAGCTGGCAGCCGGCCAATATCGCCCCTTCGGTGATGGCAAAATTTCCAGTTTCTAAAAAGCGCTTCATTTGTTTATTCCCCTCGACAAGAAGTTGTTGTGTATTGTGTCTTCATAGCACCTTTTCTGTGTTTAGAGTAATAAGTGATCTAAAGTTTGAAGTGCCTAAAGTTAATGTGTCGCTTCGCTCCGTCTTTTATATTTAATAAAGTAGAATTCCTCAACTTTAGTCACTTTAGTTCACTTTAGTCACTTCACACTTTTCTTGGGCTACGCAATCTCCCGGACATCGATGGAGAAGTCCGGACACGCATAAAAGCACAACTGACAGCCCACACAACGTTCGGGATGTTTTACTTCCATGGGTCGGTAGCCCTTTTCGTTAAACGAATCAGCCGGCTCGAATACGCCAAGACCGCAAACTTCTGCACAATAGCTGCATTCCTTGCAACCCGCACCGTAGAGCTTTATCTCATATTGTCTGGCATCGCATCCTCTGCAGCGCTCGGCCTCTTTGATCGCCAGACCTTGAGATAGCCCGGACTCAACAGCAGCAAAACTGCAGGTGCGTTCCTCCAGAGAAATGCAGGGCATTACGACCCGACTCCGGCCTTCGACCCGGCAGTCCACAACCACAACTTCTTGTTCGGGAGGCGCCAGCGCCTGATCGATTTGTCCGGACCCGCCAAGATATCGATCAATAGACGCGGCCGCTTTTCTACCCTGAGCAATCGCATCGATAATAGAGGCCGGTCCGGTGGCGGCATCGCCGCCGGCAAAAATACCGGGCTTATCGGTGGCAAGCGTTGCGGCGTCGGTCTGGATAAAATCGCCTTTGCCTAAGGCCACGCCCAATGAGCGGGTTCCAACCGGCACCTGTCCGATAGCCGCAATCACATTATCAAATTCTTTTTTGGATTCAGTTCCTTCCACCGGCACCGGGCCGGGTCGTCCGCTGGCATCTACTTTTCCAAGTTCCATCCGGGTAAGCGTCAACTCCAAAACGCCATTTTTTAAGGCCAGCGCCAAAGGTGCCGCCAGATATTGGATGGTTACGCCCTCAAATCGTGCCGCCCCCACTTCTTCCGCGTAGGCCGTCATTTCGCCTTCGGAGCGGCGATAAATGACTTCGACTTCTTTGGCGCCAAGCCGAATCGAACTGCGGGCGGCATCCACCGCCGTATTCCCGCCGCCGATCACAGCTACCCGTGTTCCGATTTCAACTTTTTGGTCTTGGTTCACTTTTCTAAGAAAAGAAATACCATCAACAACGCCGGGCAAGTCATCTCCGGGAATGCCCAGTTTTGCGCCCTGGTGGGCTCCGCATGCCAGATAAACCGCATCAAAACCATCCTGTTGCAACCGGTCGACGGATTCAACCCGATATCCGGTTTTGATCGCAACACCGACTTCCCGGAGATAGTCGATTTCCTGATCAAGGGATTCCCGCGGCAAGCGATATCCGGGTATGCCCACCCGCAACATCCCACCCGCGTGGTCCAATGCCTCCAGCACCGAAACCTTGTGCCCCCTGGTGGCAAGATAGTAGGCTGCGGTCAGGCCGCTGGGCCCCGAACCCACTACGGCCACCTGCTTGCCCGTAGACGCAGCGATTGTCAGATTCTTAAACCACAGATCCCCGCCCTTTTCCGCGGCCGCACGCTTTAACGCCCGAATCGCAATCGGCTCACCGAATTGCTGGTTGCCGCAAGCGGCTTCACACGGAGCGTAGCAGGCAAACCCGCAGATAGACGGAAACGGAATTTTTTCGCGAATAACCGCCAAGGCTTCGTCAAATTTGCCTTCCTTGATGCGCCGAATGTATCGCGGAACATCGATCCCGGCCGGACAGGCACATTGACAGGAAGGTGCCACCGTACTTTCTTTGGGAACATGTTTTGCACCCATCAATTAGACCTCCTGAGAATTTTCAAAAAAATCCTTATTTTTCGTATGCAAAACAATCTAATAATTTGTTTAACTGGCTCTAATGCGTTAAAATTAAAAGAATATCGATTTTATTCATATCTAACATATTTGATATTAGCCCACTGTCAAGGAAAATAAGTGCTTCAAATCGCAAACCTGAAAATGTTTGTGGAAGGCAGGAATCTTAAATAAAAATTTTACCCTTCTGAGCGGGCTTGAGATGCCCGGGGACGAATATTTTGGTAAGCAGTGGGAGAAGTTGCCTTGATATAGCTTCGGATTCCCTGAATAATGCCTTCGGACAACCGCTCCTGAAATCTGGGATTGGTCAGCCGCTTACATTCGCGCGGGTTGCTGATAAAGGCGGTTTCGATCAAGATGGACGGCATTTGTGCGCCTAGAAGTACATAAAACGGGGCCTGCTTGACACCCTTGCTTTTAACGCGGCTATAGCGTTTGTTTTTCAGATGGTCAATTATGGCGCCTTGAACGTAACCGGCCAGGCGACTGGATTCATTGATCTTCGCATTTTGCATGAGATCATATAATATTTTTTGCAGATCGCTGATATTTTTGGTCGAAGTCGCATTTTCCATGGCCGCCACCCGGATGGCTTCATCGTCGGTGGCCAGATTCAAAAAATAAGTTTCAATGCCGTAAGCCCTGCGATCTCTTGAGGCATTGGTATGGATAGATATAAATAGATCTGCGTTTTTGGTATTGGCAAACGCGGTCCGCTCTTCAAGGGTGAGAAACCGATCTCCGTTTCGGGTCAGGATGACTTCGAGCTTGAGTTCCTTACGAATTTTATTTGCCAACCGTTTGGCGATTTCAAGCACGACCTTTTTTTCATGCACCCCTTTGTAATAGCCCGGTGCTCCATAATCTTTGCCACCGTGGCCCGGGTCAATGACAATCCGTCGGACACCCAGGGCCAGCTGCCTGGCCAGCGATCCGGGTGGAATCTTGCCACCTTTTTTGACCGTGCCGGCCGGCGGCCGAATCGGGGGTCTTTTCGCTCCCCGGGAGCCCCACACATCAATCACAATCCGAAACGGATCTTTCAGGGAAAATATTTTATAGGTTTCAAAGGATTTAATATCAACCACAACTCTGACGGAATCCGTTGTGTATTGGCCGGCACGCGCATCACTCAGCAGATCGTCGTGTATCGGAATGCTTTTGCGGATGTGCTCTCCCAGCCGGCTGTTGCTCAAATCGACATAGAGTCGCTGGGGTTTGTTGATGGAGGGGTCTTTTTTCAGCAAATGATGGTAGTAAGAGGCTTCGCTGTCGGCGTCGATGACAACGCGGGTGTAATTGGGGTTGGACCAAAAGCGCAGATCGGTAACCGTTACCATCCCTTTCGGTGTTGTTTTGATTGACGGCAATTGGGCCCGATCGTTCGAGACGGATTCATCGGCAGCAGCGGATTTGTTTTCCGACTTACGGGCTTCAATTTGCTCGCCGATCGGATCCGTTTTCGCGATCGCCTTCGTTT
>JASFGM010000449.1:0-3828 GCA_050123755.1 Desulfobacterales bacterium | reverse complement strand
TGCGGGTCGTGCAGATGGAACCCGGGCCAATGCCGATCTTGACACCATCGGCACCGGCATTTATCAAATCTTCCGCTCCCTTGGCCGTGCCGACATTGCCGGCGATAAGCTCCAGGTCCTTGTGATTACGCTTTAATATTTGAACGGCCGCGATGACATTTTCAGTATGTCCGTGTGAGGTATCAATTAAAACCACATCAGCACCTGCATTCAGCAGGGCCTCAGCACGCTCTTCCATATCCGGGCCGATCCCAACAGCCGCACCTACCCGCAGCCGGCCCCTCCGGTCTTTGCACGCACTCGGATATTTTTTCAGCTTCTCGATGTCTTTAATGGTAATCAAACCGGTCAAGCGCCCCTTTTGGTCAACCACTAACAGCTTCTCAATCCGGTGCTGATGCAACAGTTGTTTTGAGTCTTCCAGGGTAATTCCTTCATGTACCGTCACAAGATCATCTTTGGTCATTACATCGGAAACATTTTTTTCAAGATCGGTTTCAAACCGCAAATCCCGATTGGTGACGATCCCCACGAGTTGGTCCCCTTTGGTTACCGGCACTCCCGATATACGGTAGCTTTCCATTAACTTGAGGACTTCGGCCACTTTCTGTTCGGGGCGAATCGTAACCGGATCCACAATCATACCGCTTTCTGATTTCTTTACTTTGTCAACCTCCATCGCCTGACTCTGTATGCTCATGTTGCGGTGGATGAAGCCCATGCCGCCTTCCCGGGCGATGCTGATGGCCGCATCCGCCTCGGTAACGGTGTCCATGGCTGCACTGACAATCGGTATATTTAAGGTAATGTTGCGGGTCAGACGGGTGCTGACATTCACATCCTTGGGTAAAACGTCAGAATAATTGGGAATCAACAATACATCATCAAAAGAATACGCTTCTTCCGGCGGTATTTTTGGCATGCGTTTCTCCGTTAGATTATTTTAGGCATCCGGGTCAACGACCACCCGCAACGCGGGTGGCTTGGATTTTACCGCCATAAGCGATAAAAGACAGGGGCGCGAAGCGCCCCAATCGTTGTGGGTGGAACCGTGGATTCTCGTGCAAAGCACCCGGTTTGGAAAACCCAATAGCAAAACCAATCGTCTTTAGCAATCTTTTATTTGTCAACTTGACAATAGGGCCCATTGCATAATACCTAAGTCGAGCGTTTCAAATTTTAAAAAGAGTTCATTTTAGCATAAATTTAATGAATTCTATCGATCTATATTTTTTCGCCGCTTGCCATAATAATGTTCATAAATATGGAATTGCGGCATAAGTGGTTGTAGAAAAAAATGTTTGAATACCGAAACATTTTTTAACAACCACTAAAAATCTGAAACGCTCGACTTAGGTAATGGTAAAACGTCTTCAATTAACAAACGAACAAAGTCATGAAAATATGTTATTTAAGATAAATCCCATCAACCCCCAGAGTCGACTTATTCAAAAAGCCGTCGATATTCTGACCAAAGGCGGCATCGTCGTGTATCCAACCGACACCCATTACGGTATCGGCTGTGACATCCTGAATAAAAAGGCCATTGAACGAATTTACCAATTGAAACAGCGAAATAAAAGCAAGCCCTTCAGTTTTATTTGCTCGGGGCTCAAGAACATCAGTCATTATGCCAAGGTATCCAATTATGCCTATAAGACGATGAGAAGGCTTTTACCGGGCCCCTATACCTTTATCCTTGAGGGTTCCAAACTGGTACCCAAAATTATGCTGACCAAACGCAAAACAGCTGGAATTCGCGTGCCCGATCATAAAATATGTCTCGAACTGGTACAGCGACTGGGAAACCCGATTATCACCACGAGTGCCACGATGCCTGACGGCAGCATGCTTAACGATGCCTCCCTGATTCATGATGTATTTAAAAACCGCATTGATTTAGTGATTGATGGAGATATCGTACCGGGAAAGCCGTCAAGTGTCATTTCCCTGATAAATGACACACCTGAGGTTATCCGCAAAGGGACGGGGGATGTAAGCATATTTGAATAGGGGAAACCCAACTCAAAAAGGCGTCTAAGTGTTCAGGGCAAGGCGTCCCGTGAATTGAAAACGGAGCGTACACGCAGTACGTGAGTATTTCAATTCACGGGACAACGCAGCCCTGGGCACTTAGACGCCTTTTTGAGTTGGGTTTTAGTCTTCGTTCAGCTTTTCTTGTAGATTCTCGCGCAAAATTTCGCCAAAAGTGGAAGTCGCCGGCCTTATATTATTGACATACTCGCTGAGTAAGCTTTTTTCATCCTCAATTTCGAGTCGTTTGATTGAAAGGCCAATGCGTCTTTCTTCCGTATTGATGTTCATGACTCTGGCGGTGATGACATCACCCACCTTGAATTTTTCCATCGGCGATTTTATTTTTTCTTTGCTGATTTCAGATATGTGGACAAGGCCTTCAATCCCTTCCTCCAGCTCAACAAAGATGCCAAAATCCGTCAGATTAGTAACGGTTCCGGTTATTTCCTTACCGACTTGATATCTTTCATCCACCGTCTGCCATGGGTCATCCTGCAATTGTTTGATCCCGAGGGAAAACCGTTCGTTGTCTTTTTCAATATCCAACACGATGGCCTGAACAACATCGCCTTTTTTATAAAGCTCAGAGGGGTGTTTGATCCGTTTTGTCCATGAAATATCGGAGATGTGAACCAGCCCATCAATGCCTTCATCAATACCGATAAAAAGTCCAAAGTCCGTAATGTTCTTTAATTTGCCCTCGATGGTGGTGCCGATCGGATATTTTTCGCTGATCACATCCCATGGATTCGGAACAACCTGTTTCATTCCCAGCGAAATCCGCCGGCTTTCTGGTTTTATATCCAGGACAATCGCTTCGACCTCATCTCCGACCGAAACAACCTTGGAGGGATGCCGGATTTTACGCGTCCAAGACATTTCAGACACATGGATGAGTCCCTCAATGCCCTCTTCAAGCTCTATAAATGCACCGTAATCCGTTAAACTTACGACTTTTCCCGTCACGCGGGAGCCGACGGCATAATTTTCCGCAGCCGTGGACCAAGGATCCTCGCTAAGTTGTTTCATCCCCAGAGAGACCCTTTCGTTTTCCAGATCCAGATTTAAAATCTTGACGTTGATCGGATCGCCGATTGAAAAAAGTTCGGAAGGATGCTTCACTCGTCCCCATGATATATCGGTAATGTGAAGCAGTCCGTCAACGCCGCCGAGATCCACAAACACACCATATTCGGTTATATTTTTAACGATGCCTTCAACGACCTTGCCCTCTTCGATAGTGGCCAGAGTGGTGCTGCGTTTTTCCTCAAGTTCTTTCTCTAAAATGGCACGCCGGGAAAGAACGATATTGCTGCGTTTGCGATTGTATTTTAAAATCTTGAAATCAAACTCTTTGCCGACCATTTCATCCAGATTTCGAATCGGTCGCAGATCGGCCTGGGAGCCGGGCAAAAACGCCGGAACGCCGATATCCACCGAAAATCCGCCTTTTACCCGATTGGTAATCGTACCTTTGACGGTACCTTCTTCATCATAGGACGTTTTAATCGATTCCCAGATTTTTATATTGGCGGCTTTGTCCTTAGACAAGAGTACGCGCTCATCCTCATCATCCCACCATTCAACCATGACCTCGATGGTATCTCCGACGTTGGCCGTGATGTTGCCGTTTTCATCTAAAAATTCTTGAACCCGCACTTGACCTTCAGATTTGTATCCGATGTCGATCAGTACCTGATCTTTATCTATGGAAATGATCCTGCCGGTGACCACTTCTCCCTCGGCAAAGCGTTTAAAACTCTCTTCATACATGTCCATCACGCTTTCCAT
>JASFGM010000448.1:0-3848 GCA_050123755.1 Desulfobacterales bacterium | reverse complement strand
GCCGATGTGATATTTGAGGCCGCCGGCAAGGTTTATGACCAGCGGGAAACGGCCATCGGTTCTGAGGATTTTAGACAATTGGAGCGCGTGGTCATGTTACAAACGGTGGATAACCTTTGGAAGGATCACCTTCTCAGCATGGATCATCTCAAAGAGGGCATCGGTTTGAGAGGCTACGCCCAGCAAAATCCGCTGATCGTTTATAAAAAAGAAGGTTTTGAGATGTTTAATGACATGATTTCCCGGGTTAAAGAAGAGACCCTGGGAATTTTGTTCCGGATTCAGATTGAAGAGCCCAAAAAGATCGAAGATTTCAGAAAGCCTAAAGAACAAAAACTGGCATTTTCAGGGGCCGGCGGGCCTGAAAAACCAAAAACGAAGCAGCGAAAGTCAAAAAAAGTCGGCCGAAATGCGCCCTGTCCCTGTGGAAGTGGCAAAAAGTATAAAAAATGTTGCGGCCAATAGGGCAAAATTAAAATCAGCCCCTTTACAAGCGCCGTTTCAAGTGATTATTATAATGGCATCAAACCAGCCCGAAGCAAACAAGTGTAACACCGTAAGCATGAAACCGCCGGCTGCCACCGAAAAAGCCTTTTTCTTTGGAGGATAATTCCATGGGTGAATACAATCCGGAATTAGAAGAAGGTGTTGATTCAGAGGTTGGTAAAGAGCTCAAGGAACCGTCGATGTTTAAGGTGTTGCTGCTGAATGATGATTATACGGCTATGGATTTTGTTGTTGAAGTTCTCCGATTTGTGTTTCATAAATCCATAGAGGATGCGACCCAGATTATGCTCAATGTGCATCATAATGGTGTCGGAGTGTGTGGAATATATTCTTATGAAGTTGCGGAAACCAAGGTCAATACAACTGAAGCGCTTGCACGCGAAAGAGGTTTTCCGCTTAAATGTACCATGGAAAGAGAGTAGATTATGATCAGCAAGGAACTTAGCGCAACACTTGGCTTTGCCGTCAGAGAAGCCAAAAGAAGACGCCATGAGTATGTCAGCATCGAACATATCCTGTTCGCCATTCTGAATGATCCCACCGGTGTTGAAATCGTCGAAAATTGCGGTGGTGATGCCGATAATCTTCTGGATGCCCTCGAGAAGTTTTTTGATGAAAAGATTGAACAGATTCCGGAAGGCGATGATTACGTTCTGCAGCAGACCATCGGGTTTCAACGGGTCATTCAGCGGGCAGTCAATCATGCCCGTTCGGCTGAAAAACAGGAAGTTGCCGTTGCCGATGTTCTGGCTTCTATCTTTCTGGAAAAAGATTCTCACGCAGAATTTTTTTTGAGTGCCGAGGGTGTTACGCGTCTGGATGTTCTAAATTATATTTCACACAATATTGTGAAAGACCCTTTCACGGAGAGCCCTGGCGGATTGGCGCGGCCGGGTAAGGAAGAGGGGGACCGCCGGAAAAAATCAAATCCTTTAGCGCTTTTTACGCTTAACCTTATTGAGCTGGCTGCTGAAGGCAAGCTCGATCCGCTGATCGGACGGCAAACCGAACTGGAGCGCACGATGCAGGTGCTGTGCCGCAGAAGGAAAAATAATCCGGTCTTCGTCGGCGACCCCGGTGTGGGCAAAACCGCAATGGCCGAAGGCCTGGCCCAGAAAATTCAGAAGGAAGACGTCCCGGACCTCCTAAAGGATATGGAGATCTTCTCTCTTGATCTGGGGGGTATGCTGGCCGGGACGAAATTCCGGGGCGATTTTGAACAGCGTCTGAAGGGCGTCATTGCCGAGCTGCAAAAGAAACCCAAAGCCATTCTGTTTATTGATGAAATTCACACGATTGTCGGGGCGGGGGCGACCAGCAGCGGTTCTATGGATGCTTCTAATATCCTGAAACCGGTCCTGGCCAGCGGAGAGATTCGCTGTATCGGGTCTTCGACTTTTGAGGAGTTTAAGAATCATTTTGAAAAGGATCGGGCCCTGTCGCGACGGTTTGAGAAAATCGAAATTATGGAGCCGCCGGTGTCGCAAACCGTTCAAATTCTAAAAGGCCTGAGATCCCGTTATGAAGAACACCACGGCATCGCTTATACCGATGCAGCCTTAAAGGCTGCTGCCGAGCTCTCGACCAAATATCTCAGAGATCGGTTTCTGCCGGATAAGGCCATTGACGTCATCGATGAGGCCGGTGCATTTATCAGGCTTTCCGGATCAACGCACAGAAAAAAGATCAATCCCGCCGATATTGAAAAAATTATCGCCAAGATGGCACGCGTGCCGACCCAGAGTGTTTCAACATCGGATCGCTCAAAACTCGAAAATTTAGAGGGTGGCTTAAAGAAGGTGGTGTTTGGTCAGGACAACGCGATCAGCGCATTGGTCACATCGATAAAACGTTCACGTGCAGGACTGGGATCACCTGAAAGGCCTGTGGGCGTTTTTCTGTTCACCGGTCCTACCGGAGTGGGCAAAACCGAAGTTTCTCTGCAGGTGGCCCGGATTATGGGCGTGGAGTTTATGCGATTCGATATGAGTGAGTATATGGAAAAGCACGCTGTCGCGCGCCTGATCGGTGCCCCCCCGGGTTACATCGGATTTGATCAGGGCGGTTTGCTGACCGATGGCATTCGCAAGCACCCCCATTCGGTGTTGCTGATGGATGAAATTGAAAAGGCGCATCCGGATCTGTTTAATATTTTGCTGCAGGTAATGGATCACGCAACCTTAACGGACAATAACGGGCGCAAGGCGGATTTTAGAAACGTGATCCTGATGATGACCTCAAATGCCGGCTCAAGAGAGATGAGTGCTGCCAACATCGGATTTGGTCAGACTCATAAAGACGCGCAATCCAAGGGCAAAAAGGCCATTGAAAAACTATTCAGTCCCGAATTTAGAAATCGGCTGGATGAAACCATTACGTTTAATGCGCTCGACCTGGATATCATGGAAATGATCGTGGATAAATTTATTGCCGAACTGAATCAGCAGCTGGCCATCAAAAAAGTGGCCCTGACGATATCGCCCGCGGTGCGTACCTGGTTGGCAAAAAAAGGTCATGATCCGACATACGGTGCCAGGCCGCTGGGACGCGTCATCCAGACCGAGATCAAAGATAAGCTTTCCGATGAGATTCTGTTCGGCCAGCTTCAAAGCGGTGGCCTTGTATCCCTGGATCTGACCGACGACCAGCTCGTCTTTGATTTTGGTTAATCCGTTAATACTGATGGTTAATTAGTTAAATTGTTAAGTCGTCAAATCGTGACATGCATATAATTCATACGCAACACCTCTTTGACCAATCAACTATTTAACCATTTGACCACATTTATGCCTGTCTACCTCTTATCCGACGATTTAATATTTCCCGCCCCCCCACTTGCTTCGCAAGAAGGTCTTTTGGCTGTCGGTGGTGATTTAAGCCGGGAGCGGTTGCTGCTCGCCTATCGCATGGGCATTTTCCCGTGGTATTCGGAAAATGAACCGATCATGTGGTGGTCCCCGGACCCGCGTCTTGTTCTCTATCCTGCCGAACTCAAGGTTTCGAAGTCACTGGAAAAGACCATTAATAAGCGGCGCTTTGAGGTGACGATCGATCAGGCCTTTGAATCGGTGATAAAAGCCTGTGCACATAGTCGAACCCGGACGCGAAAAGGTACCTGGATCTTAAACGATATGATTGCCGCTTACTGCCGCCTGCATGAATCCGGACTGGCGCATTCGGTTGAAACCTGGCAGGCCGGCAAGCTGGCCGGCGGACTCTATGGTGTATCATTGGGGAAGTGTTTTTTTGGAGAATCTATGTTTACGCGCATCAGCAATGCCTCAAAGGTTGCTTTTGTGGCCCTGGTTGAACACCTCAAAGCGTTAAATTTTAATTTGATT
>JASFGM010000447.1:0-3849 GCA_050123755.1 Desulfobacterales bacterium | reverse complement strand
TTTTCCAGCCGATGGTGGGATTGCGATAGGGATGGGCGCTATAGGCCGCAGCATTAAGATCCAGCCATGCAGCACCGCCGGCATCATTGATGTAACGAAAAGCCCATTCCCGTTGAACCACCTCTTTTTCAACGTAAAATTCCCGCCATGAGGGCTCAAACAGCTGCTCACTTGTGATGGAAAACCACTGTTCAAGCATGTCTGACGGCACAGAAGTCATGTACTGGGTCTGATCTTTGGTTGTAAAAGCGTTGACCCTTACGGCCCCGTTTTTACCAAGCTGAGATGAATATGCCTGTGAAACATATATTTTTTGAACTTCGGCCCGAAGTTTTTCCATCTCGGCACGTTTTTCCCCGATCAGCTTCTGGTCGGGATTGCGCTTTTGTTGCTCACTAAGAATCTTTTGATACGCCTCCTCGATTTGCTTCTGAAGCTTTTGATCCTTGGCGACATCCAGGGTGCCAAAGTTTTTGGTCCCTTTAAACATCATATGTTCCAATAAATGCGCAATGCCGGTCTTGCCCGTTGCTTCCAGGGCCGAACCCGCACGGATAGATAGTCTAGCGGCCACCTGAGGTGTTGCCGGTCGTTCGACAACCAGAAACATCATGCCGTTTTCAAGCTGGAATTCTTTCACGTCAAGTTTAATATCAACCGGTGAGCTCGATGCCGGACCGACATTTCCGATCAGCAACAGCAGTAACAAACCGAATTTAATAATTTTGACAAAACGCATATTCAATCCCTCCGATGGGTAGCTGTATGGTAATAATTTCGTAATATCGAATTAAGCTCCAACGCAATTAGGGTAGTACCTAAAATCAGAATTTCAAGAATGGATCCGTTAAAAGCATATGATTTATACCGCTTTCCATTAAAATGTTCCGAATTACGGAATTGCGGCATACGTGTTTGTAGAAAAAAACGTTTCGATACCGTAACGTTTTTTTGACAACCACTATATGGTATAACAAATTTCCGCAAAAAACCAATATTCAAAAAAAATCGGCCATGCACCCCGAATCGGGTACATGGCCTCCGAAACATCTTTGAACCCGGTCATGATCAGGCTTCGTACATCACCGCCAGAATAGTCGCCTTATCTTTTTTAGCAGCGATATGATGGGCTGTCGTCGATAGATAATAGGCACTGTCCCCCGGCTCAAGCTCAAATTTATCCTCACCTATTTCTAAAATCACTTCCCCATCCAGGACAAATATAAATTCTTCACCCTCGTGCAGCGACGTCTCTTTTTCGGGATCTTCTTCAAGCAGGACGAGAAAAGCTTCCATATGACGCCCTTTCACATCAGGTGCAAGACTTTTGTAAGTATAAACTCGTTTGGGTCCTTTTTTGGATGTAGAACGTGTTATGGTTCGGCGTTCATTTCTACGCGTGATGGCATAAATCTTATCGCCAAGCCCGGATACAAGTCGGCCAAAAGCGCTGTCCAGCGCCTTGGACAGTTTGATCACCGTGCCCAGCTGGGGCTGAATCTCTTTATTCTCAATTTTGGACAGAAACTGGACATCGAATCCGGTCATTTTGGAAATCTCATCGAGGGTAAGGTCCTTCTCTTCTCTTATCTTCAGGATGCGCTCCCCGACACTTTCGACCCCTTTGGGTGGTTCTATCGGTATGTCGCCGGTCAAATCTTCAAAAAAATCAAAATCGAAATGAGGTCTTTTCGGTTTCTCTTGCATTTTATCTCCTTATTAAAACCGATTCATAATTTCTCGAGTTGGAAAACAATCTATAGCGCTTTTGCTCCGAGATACCTGGCAATAACGAGTCGCTGAACCTCGGAGGTTCCTTCACCGATTTCAAGAAGCTTCTGATCTCTGTAAAACCGCTCGATATCATACTCTTTCATTAATCCGTATCCACCGTGAAGCTGGACGGCATGGTTGGCAGCCCGATACATCACTTCGGAGCAGTAAAGTTTCGCCATGGCCGCCTCTTTGGCATAGGGCAAGGCATTATCATGCAGCCAGCAGGCTTTGTACAGCAGGAGTCGGGCGCATTCGATTTCCGTGGCCATATCGGCCAGCTTGAAGGCATTTACCTGGAAGGTCGCTATGGCCCGGCCGAATTGCTCGCGTTCCTGACTATATTTCATAGCCATATCAAAGCAGCCCTGAGCGCCCCCAAGGCCCATCGCCGCAATGGACAACCGCCCGCCATCTAAAGTCTTCATCATCTGATGAAATCCCTGACCTCTGGGGCCCAAAAGATTTTCTTTCGGAACCCGACAGTCTTCAAAATAAAGTTCACTGGTATTTGACGCCCGCCACATCAATTTGCCATGCATCTCTTTGGCCGTAAATCCCGGTGTGCCCGATTCGACGATGATGCATGAAAGTTCGGGCTTGCCGTCATCTCTGACACCGGTGCGCGCTAAAACCGTTACTCCGGCCGTGATGTCGGTGGCGGCATTGGTGATGAAGATTTTGCTTCCATTGATGACCCATTCATTGCCGTCTAAAACTGCCGTAGTTGAGGTATTGCTGGCATCTGAGCCTGCATTGGGTTCTGTTAGTCCGAATCCCCATAAAGTCTCCCCTCCGCAAAGTTTCGGCAAATATTTCTTTTTTTGTTGCTCATTACCAAAATAAAAAAGAGGGCCAATGCCCAGGGAATTTTCGGCGGCAACGGTGGCGGCATGCGAACCGTCAATCCGGGCGATCTCTTCAACAGCAATAGCATAGGAGATGTAATCCATGGCCTGGCCGCCGTACGCTTCGGAAACAAATATTCCGAATAGCCCCAGCTCTGCCATTTTCTGCATGGTTTCATAAGAAAACGCTTCTTTTTCATCCAGTTCCCTGGCGACCGGCTTGATCTCCTTTTCGGCAAAACTGCGGACGGATTCACGCAAAATCTCATGGTCCGTCGAAAGACTAAAATCCATAAGCGCTCCTTTAAAATTGGTAAGACGAGGTCCCTAAGTTGACCGTTTCAGATCGACCATTTTTTTACAAGCTGGGTTGTGATATGGTAGCCGCAAAGATAAAATATTTTATAGGCCAAGGCCTCCTATTGTCAATTGTTATTCAAGCCAAGGTGTCAGGTGTCAGTGTTCAGGTGTCAGGATTACGAACCTGGTGACACGAGAGTTATCTGATTCCGCACTCTGTCATCTGTTTGCTGACACCTGACACCTGACACCTGAAAACTACTGGTTCCTGAAACCTGAGTTAATATGCCCGAACTTCCAGAAGTACAAACCATTGTCAACGATTTAAAGACAGCCGGCGTTGAAGGCACAACCATAAAGGGTGCCAAGGTTTTCTGGTCACGCACGATCGCAGAGCCGTCCGCAAAAGTGTTTTGCAATCGTATCAGAGGCAAAAGTGTATCAGCCATCCGGCGTCGCGGCAAATTCATCGTTTTTGACTTTAAAAACGGAGATAATTTGCTCATACACCTGCGCATGTCAGGCCGCCTGCAGCTGGTTTCTAACGATCTGCCCCACGATAAACATGAGCATGTGATTCTAAACTTTACTGACGGAAGGCAGTTGCGTTTTCATGACACCCGTAAATTCGGCCGGTTGTATTTGACCTCTGAAGCTGAAAAAATATTAGACCGCTTAGGGCCGGAACCGCTGGCAAGCGGCTATACCCAGAAAATTTTTGCAATGCGCTTGAGCCCGCGCAAACGAATGCTAAAGCCGTTGCTGCTGGATCAGACCTTTATTGCCGGACTCGGCAACATCTATGTCGATGAAGCCCTGTGGGAGTCTAAGATTCACCCCCGCCGCATCGCGGCATCTTTAACGAAGTCTGAAATCCGGGCGCTTTACCGGGCGATTCCCAGAGTTCTGAAACGCGGATTAAAAAATC
>JASFGM010000446.1:0-3858 GCA_050123755.1 Desulfobacterales bacterium | reverse complement strand
TCCGCCAGATTGGCCCGTAAAATTTCCGGCCGGGTGTACAGGGGGCGGCTGCGGTAGTCCTCTTCTGTAAACAAACGAACACAGATCCCATTTTGCAGCCGGCCGCAACGCCCCTGGCGCTGGTCCGCACTGCTTCGGGAGACCGGCATTACCGGAAGTGAGGTCGTTCGCGATCGGGGTGAATAGCGCGAAATCCTGGCCAGGCCCGAATCCACTACATACCGGATCCCCGGGATGGTAATGGAGGTTTCGGCCACGTTGGTGGCCACAATGATCTTCCTTTCGGATGACCGCGCAAAAACCCGCGCCTGCTCCGCTGCCGTTAACCGGGCGTACAGAGGCAGGATACGCGATTTTGGGGGTTCGGAAGCTTCGATGAGTTCACAGGTATCCCGAATGTCCTGTTCGGTGGGCATAAAAACCAGGATATCCCCCCGGGAACTTTCTTTTAAAAGCTGTTTGACCGCTTGCGCCGCCAGCTCAATGTGGGTCAAGTCGCCGTTTTCCTCAATTGAATCGTCCGGCAGATAACGAGCATCCACCGGATACATGCGACCCGAAACTTCAATTACCGGTGCATCACCAAAGGCTTTTGAAAATTTTTCAGTGTCGATGGTGGCAGAGGTGATAATCAGTTTGAGATCATCTCTGCGCTTCAGCAGGGTTTGTAAAATACCCAGAATAAAATCGATATTCAGGCTGCGTTCATGGGCTTCATCGACAATAATCGTATCGTAGGCGCGCAGATAACGATCGCTTTGCGTTTCGGCCAGCAAAATACCATCGGTCATGATCTTCAGGTAAGCATCTTTGGAGGTACGATCTTTAAATCGAATTTTATAGCCGACCGCACGGCCGAGTTCTTGGCCCAATTCCTCGGCAATCCGCCGCGCCACTGTCATGGCCGCAATTCTGCGGGGCTGGGTATGACCGATGATGCCGGCCAGGCCTCTTCCCGCGGCCAGACAAAATTTTGGCAGCTGGGTGGTTTTGCCCGAACCGGTTTCACCGGATACAATCACCACCGGGTGCCGGGAAATGGCCTGGATGATTTCATCCTTTTTGGCCGTTATGGGAAGGGCCTGATTGTAGCTGAAGTTCGGCAGTTTCTTTTTACGCCGGGCGCGTTTGCGCGCGGACGCCTGCAAGCGCTTTTCAAGCCGGTCCAGTTTTGCCTGCAGCTGGTCCAGCGGCAGCGGCTTTGATGTTTTAGGCGTCAAGCGCTCGATTTCGCGGGTGGCCGCCATGCGGTCGGCAACCAGCACCTCCGGCAAAAATGACTTAAGTTTTTTTATTTTTTTATCGAATTTTTCCATAAAGGGACGTTCGTGCAGAACGTTCATAACTGCTGAATCAGATCTTCAACATCCGGTGGTTTTGCTGCGGATACAACCCTTGTCACGCAAGATGTCGTTACGCCCAGATACCGGGCCACATCAGCACCGGAATAGCCCAGCTCTCTGACCGCGATCCAGGACAATACACCTCTTGCTATCACAATATCATGTCTGCGACTCCCCGACCTCATTTCTCCACGACTAATATTATACTTTTCACACACCTTCTTAGCCAAATCACCGATATTTATCCGCTGTCCTGAAAGTCTCAGATTCTTTTTTACCTGTTCGTCGAGTCCGGAAATAACCTCCTGTACAAATTCAGCGTCACCGAGAATTCTCTGGTCAGACACTTGCTTTTCTCCACGATTCCTTAGCGCTAGCACTTCTGACCAACCACCCAAGCTCCTAATCAATCCACCTCCGACAAGTTCCGGTCTGCGACCCAAGGCTATACCCTTTTCAAGATATCTTTGGTATTGTTTTCGTCGATCTCGGCCTTTGCCAAAAAGGGATAATATATATTCGGTATCCTGCCATTTTCTTTCAACCTTGCCCATTAGGGTGCTGTGGCCCGACCATGGACATCGATCGAGCTCATTCAAACTATTGACCAATCCGGCCCGCAAGAGATTGAGGTGGATGTAACGAACCAATTCTTTTAAATACCGGTCTTCCTGGCATACGATCGATTTGTAACGATTTTGAAATAGATGGCCGTAGCGCTGATGGCGTCGATTAAAATTTACGACATATCCCGTCAGTAACTTACGCATACTGGTAGCAAGGGGCTGTTTTGCTGTTTTGCACAAGAAATGAAAATGATTCGGCATCAGCGTCCAAGCATATACATCCATGCCACCGTCTTGCGCAATACATGATAGACGCTCGATAAAGTCGTTGCGATCTGTATCATTAAAAAAAATGTTTCCCTTTTCAATACCCCTACCGATTACATGATGCATAACACCCGGGGCATCCAATCTGGCTAATCTAGGCATGGTTTGTAAATCTCATAATGAATTGTATATGTCAAACAATTTCTGCACGAACGTCCCCTATTTTCTAGATCTCAGTTTTGAAGATGTTTTTGCTTTTTAAGGGTGCAGCGGATTCGGGATTACAAAAATATCGGAAAAGCCGTTGCTATCATTTTCGACCAGGTTTTCGGCGAGCGATGTGAAGGCCACATATTGGCGGTCAGCGCTGATAACCGCAGAGAAAGCGCGATTATCACCCTGAGAACCATCGAAAGTCAGGCTAACCCGCCGGGTTCTGCCCGCATTCCGATCGCGCACAAAAACATCTTCAAACCCATTTGTATCTCCGGAAACCAGATTGGTGGCAATGGATGAGAAGACCACAAACCGGTTGTCGGAACTGATCGAGGGCCTGCTTGAGTCTGAATTGCCTTCAGCTTCGCTGGTTGAAACGCTGGAACGTTCTGCAATTGCTGTACCGCGATCAATCAGAAACGCGTCGAAACTATTATTCGTATCACCGGGCACCAGATCATCGGCATTTGACCGCAACCCCACAAAGTCGCCATCGGGGCTGATAGTGGGGGCCACAATAATAATTCCGCTTGCGGTGTTGAATTCGGCCGGTCCGATGATCAGCACCGTCGTATCGTTTTGTCGGTCGTGAACAAAAATATCGGCTAAGTTGTTCGAATCTCCGCCAACCAGGTTTGAGGCCTCGGATGAAAATGCCACAAAACGACCGTCCGCACTAATTGCCGGCAGAATGGAATCACCATTGGCCTGGTCTCCATCTGAGTCCACGCTGACCCGCTGGGTGACCCCGAGCGTGCGGTCACGTACAAAGATATCGCTGTTGTTATTGGTATCGTTTGCCACCAGATTTGTGGCATCAGACCTAAACGCAACGAAACGCCCGCTTGAGCTGATTGCCGGGGAAAAGGATTCATCATTTGCCTGGGCACCGGCGGTGGCGATGCTGACCCTCTCGGTTGTGCCGGTATCCCGGTCATGAACAAAAACGTCAATCGCATCATTGGTGTCGCCAGCGACAAGATTGGTTGCAAATGATCCAAAAGCCACAAAACTTCCATTGGAACTTAAACTCAACGTAAAGGCGTCATCGTCGCCTTGAGTACCGACGGATGCGATACTCACGCGTTCGGTGATACCGCTGTCCAGATCATGAACAAAGACGTCTTGGGCGGCGTTGGTGTCGCCGGGTACTAAATTCGTTGCCTCTGAGATGAATGCGACGATAGAACCATCTGAACTAATCGAAGGCTCCTCGGAATTACCATTGGCCTGAATGCCAACAGAGGAGATACTGACCCGTTCGATATCGCCTGCAAATGAAACATCATCGGAGCCGTTACTCTCGTCACCGCCGAAGCTAAGCTTGCAACTTGTGTAGGTTGTACAACTGATTAAAATTATTATATAAACAAAAACGTGCAACCCCTTTTTTCGTTCAGATTTCATCACCCCATTCCCTTATCTTTCAATTTAGGGATTTTTAATCTTGTTATTTTGATCCATTC
>JASFGM010000445.1:0-3874 GCA_050123755.1 Desulfobacterales bacterium | reverse complement strand
AATCCATGAAGGATTTCAAATTTGCGGAAACCTGCAAATATGTGACATTAACGGACGCGGGAGGGATCTATCCGTTTGCCGTCGTCATGAATCAGAAAAAATGGCAAATGCTGCCGGAGGATGTTCAGAAGGTGATGGAAAATTTGCGGGTTGAGCAGTCGGAGTGGACGGGTAATTACATGGATAATCATGTTAAAGAGTCCATGACATGGTCAGTAAACACGCAAAATGTGGAGGTCATCAAGCTTAGCGCTGCTCAAAAATCCGAGTGGGACTCGAAGCTGGAGGAAATTACCGATAAATGGATTGTCGAAGCGAAAGGCAAGGGATTGCCTGCAGAAGCAATTGTAAAAGACATGAAACAATCCATAAGGAAATATTCCAAGTAGCGCAAACAATCATATTCTAAACGGATTACGGGGCGGTTGACCGCGCCGTAATCCGTTTCCAACCGGTGGGGTTAATATTTCGCTTTCCATCAGCGAACCATCAGCTAAAAATGGGAATAGCGTTCTGGCCATGGCGGTTCTTGAAAAAATTAGTCGAATTTTGAACCGGGTCTTTATCTGGATGGCCGGCCTGTGCCTGGCAGCCATGATCTTGATGACCTGTGCCAACATTTTTTTGCGGATTGTGTGGATTCCGCTGAAGGGAACCTATGAATTGATGGGCTACTTCGGCGCACTGGTGACGGCTTTTGCGCTGGGTTACACTCAAATGAAAAAGGCCCACATTGCCGTTGATGTCCTGGTGACGCTATTCAACCCAAAGGCTCAACTCATTTTGGAGGGAATTAACTGTTTGATCTGCACCCTCTTTTTTTCAATTGTCGGCTGGCAGATTGCTCAATACGCCACGACCCTCTGGAAAACCGGTGAGGTCACCGAAACGCTGCGAATTGCTTACTACCCGTTTGCCTATGGCGTTGCCGCCGGGTGCCTGCTTCTGGCGCTGGTCATGCTGGCAGATTTTTTGAAACTGCTTTTCAGAAGACAGGGGGCCCAATAAATGGATCCGGCGGTTGTGGGCATTATCGGCATTATCATACTGCTCATCGTGCTTTTTTTCGTGGGAATGCCGGTGGGTTTTGCAATGGCGGTTGTAGGATTTTGCGGATTTTCCTATGTGGTCTCGTTTCCGGCCGCCGTAAACATGATCGGTGCCGACATATGGGGCACTTTCTCCGGGTACGGCCTGACGGTGGTTCCCCTGTTCATTTTCATGGGATATCTGGCTTTTAATGCAGGCATTGCCGAGCGGCTCTATGATACGGCCTACAGGTGGGTGGGGCACTGGCGGGGGGGGTTGGCAATTGCCACCATCGGTGCCGACGAGCTTTTTGCGGCCATTTGCGGCTCCAACACAGCGACGGCGGCGACCATGGGTGCGGTAGCCCTGCCCCAGATGAAAAAATACAATTACGACACCCGGCTGAGCAGCGGAACGGTGGTGACCGGGGGAACATTGGGAACGGTGATGCCGCCCAGTGTGGTCCTGATTATCATTGGTCTGCAGACCGAACAATCCATTGTCAAGCTTTTCCTGGCCGGCATTTTACCTGCCATTGTTCTTGGTTTGCTGTTTGTGTTGACCATATCCTTATTGTGCCGTTTATATCCTCAATACGGTCCGGCCGGGCCCAGATTCTCTCTGGCAGAAAAAATAAAGTCGCTGATCGGCGTAATTGAAGCCGTCACGATATTTGTACTCGTTATCGGGGGCCTGTACCTTGGACTTTTCACGCCTACCGAGGCCGGAGCGGCAGGGGTCTTTTTCACCTTCATTGTTTCAGTTGCGACCCGGAGATTATCCTGGAAGGGTTTTATCGATTCGGTCTGGGAAACGCTGAAAATCTCCTGTATGGTTTACATGCTGGTTACCGGTGCCATCATCTTCGGACGTTTTTTGGCGGTAACCCGCTTGCCTTTTATGGTGGCTGACTTTGCCGCCGCCTTACCGGTATCACCGTACGTGATTTTGGCAATCGTTTTAGTCATTTATCTGCTGGGTGGCTGTTTCATGGATTCATTGGGGTTTTTGGTGTTGACCATTCCGATCTTTTTCCCGCTGGGGATGGCTTTGAATTTCAATCCGATCTGGTACTCCATACTGCTTACCATGGTGACGACCATGGGTGCCATTACGCCGCCAGTCGGCGTCAATATTTACGTTATCAAAGCTCTGGCACCAGAAATTAAACTGGTGACTATTTTTGCGAGTGTCAGTTTTTTTCTGCTGGCATGCCTGGTCAGTATCCTCATACTGATCCTTTTTCCTCAAATTGCCCTGGTGATCCCCAACATGATGCATTAACTTGAAATTGATTGATGCCGGGGTCGGGCCGATGTTACTTCAGCGAAGACGAATCGGGGATGCCATACTTGAGAGACGGGTCACAGGGCAAGTTTATTTATTTTTTCAAAATCTTCCGGTGTATCGACATCCGAAAAAAGCAGGGGATTTTTTATCTCAATTTCAAGCACCCGCTCCGGATGGGCGTTAATAATTTGACGGGCGCCGATATCACCTTTAATTTTCATGATGTGTTGATAAAATTTTTGGCTAAAGATAGAAGGGTTTCCCCTTTTGCCGTGAAACGTTGGCACCCCGATGTCTTTATCCGCAGACCAGAACTTGTCCAGCAAACAATTTATGGTGGCGGCATCAACCAGGGGCTGGTCGGCGAGCAAAAACATGACGGCCGGAAAAGTGTTTATGACGCTTGACAGCCCGACCTGAAGGGAATGGCCCTGTCCTTTTTGATAATGCGGGTTGACTTCGATTTGAAGCTTGGCATGCCGCAATTTTTTTCCGAGCGCTTTTTGAATTTTTTGATGGGCGAATCCTAAAACCAGAACAACCCTGGCAAGCCTGGAGTTTAATGCCGCATCCAATACCCGTTCAATTAGGTATTTATCTTTTAGGCGCAAAAGCTGCTTTGGTTGGCCGAATCGTGTCGCCGCACCGGCCGCCAGGATAATTCCGGCAGTTGGCTGCTCCTGGATCATCATATTACCTGAATTTTGTTTAATTCGGTGAATTAAGACTTAAAAGGATTAGAACTCATTTTAAAAATGTGGATCAGGGCTCAGGGCAAGGCGTCCCGTGAATTGAAACTCGTGTGTCCGAGCGTACACGCAGTACGTGAGTATTTCAATTTACGGGAGGATGCACCTTGATATAATAAGATCGATGCTGAATCAGGCTCTGCGTGACAACGCAGCCCTGGGGACTTAGACGCTTTTTTAAGATGAGTTCTAGAATACCATTGGGATATACCCCGCTTTGATGGAATCGGAGATTAAGGATCCCACATATTCGACATTAAAGCCCAGTTCTTCAAGCTTATCACTGGCGCCTGATTGATCGGATAAAAATTTGCAGGCAATCGGGGTCTTGTAATCAAGCAATTGTGATGCGGCCCGGATGACCTCTTCATCTTCACAAACCAGGTTTTCGAAAGGACCGAAAAAGATCACTCTGACATCGTCAACCCACTTATTTTTCTGTGCATTTTTTGCATACAGGACACCGGTTAGGGCTTTGTCTTTTTCTGCAGTCGAGATGATAACCATAACTTTCGATGACATTATAACCTCCTTCGGTTTTAAAGAATTTTAGGGACAGTAACATAGGTCAAAGCGATTTTCTACAGCAACTTTTTGACGAGGAGTTATATTGTTTGATATATGCACCTAAACGTTGAAAGGCAAACGGATATGCGTTTTGAAAATTCGGAATATCTTACCGCTACACCAATCATAGATTCCGACTCTAAAGTAATTATTGATTATGCAATGTCCACCGTTGAAGATGCGGATGATGACCCCATTTCAAAGGCGATCAAACTGTACTATGCCGTCAGAGATGGAAT
>JASFGM010000444.1:0-3877 GCA_050123755.1 Desulfobacterales bacterium | reverse complement strand
CAGTTTCTCAGTTACCGTCATGGGCATGGTTTCCCTGAACGCCACATATTTCGGCACCGCATAGGGTGCCAGCTCCTGGCGGCAGAAATCGCGAATTTCCGCCGCGGTGACCTTATCCTGAAAGCCGCCCTTTAATTGAATCACCGCCATGACCCTTTCGCTGCCGGGGGTTTTGGGATCGGGAACACCGATGGCCGCCGCCATATGAACGGCCGGATGTTTGTAAAGGACTTCATCGACCGTGGTGGTATAGACCTTCATCCCGGAGACATTGACCATGTCCTTGACCCTGTCGCTCAGGTGGAAATAACCGTCTTCGTCCATTGAGGCGATGTCACCGGTGTGAAGCCAGCCATCATCGGTCAGGCCGGAACCGGACTCCGGCCAATAGCCTTTCATAATTTGAGGCCCTCTGACGACGACTTCACCCGCTTCTCCAAACGGCACTTCCTGCCCGGTTTCCGGATCCACCAGTTTACACTCGGTGTCCGGCGACGGAATCCCCATGCCCGTTTTCTCTTTGGGGAGAAAACCGGTGACCTTGGAAAACGGCGAGATGTTGAAGTGTGTTAAGGGCGACGTTTCCGTTAAACCGTATCCCTCCGACACGGGTGTGCCGATTTCCTTTTTAATGGCTTCGGCTATTTCCCCGGGCAGGGGGGCTGCACCGCAAATGGGAATCACATTCATCTTGCCGACTTTGGCCTGCACAATCCGCATTAACTGGGTCGGCACCGTGGGAATCATGAAAGGGCGATATTTTTTGATATACTCGACCAGGGTATCCGTGTCTCGCGGGTCCGGCATTAAAATCACCCGCAGCCCCAGACTGGCCGCCGCCTGGTGGGTATAAAGGCCATAGGCATGGAAGAGTGGTACGGGTAGAAACACCGAAGCCTTTCCGGCCAGGCCGCGCAACATCGGCTTGAGCATCCAGGGAAACCCCTGCAAAATACAACTGTACCGGTTGAAGTGCGTCACCATGACCCCTTTGGGGAGGCCGGTTGCACCTCCGGTGAAGGCCAGCTCACACAGATCTTCTTTGGGATTAATGTTCACCGGCGCGGTTAGCGCTTCGTTTTCTTCGATCAGTTTTCGAAATTCGTGACAGCCCGGTGGCAGCTTGCATGATACTTCCTGAATGTCGTAGCCCGCGGTTGAGGTCACAATGATATGCTCGATCTCACAGCGATCCTTTACCCCCAGAACCCGCTTCAGATGCTCTTGCCGGCAGATCACCACCCGGCTGCCGGAACTGCCCGCCTCGTGAACCAATCCGTCATCGGTCCGCAGAATACTGGTGGGCACCAATGCCGCGCCGGCCTTCTTAATGGCCCAGTCGCTGATGATAAACTCGGGACAATTCGGCAAAAAAACACAGACCCGATCTCCTTTTTGCACGCCCAGCCCTTGCAAGGCTGTTGCCAGTTTTTCGGACAGAAGTTTCAGTTCCCGGTAATTTATTTTGCGGTCCAGATAAAGAATTGCCGTTTGGCCGGGGTGTTTTTCGGCGGCATCGTCCAGGGCTTTATAGACCGGCTCCTCCGGGTAGGGCTCCAGGCTGCGGTCAAGCTTATAGGGCCCCAGTTTATAACTTTTCAGCCAGGGTTTGTCGGCGTAGGTCATTTCCCCACCTCACAATATTTTGGTGTTGTCTTTCAAAAGTCATTTACAATACATGGATTGGTTTTAGGTTTCGGGTGTCAGGTTTCAGGTGTCAGCAAAAAAATGACCACAGAGTGCGGAATCTGACAATCATAGTGTCATCCAGTTCGTGATCCTGACACCTGAACACTGACACCTGACACCATAGAAATTGTGTCGCTTAAAAACTACTGGACCTAAATCTAACACGACTGTTGAATTTAATGAGGCATACCGGAAAGGCTATCCCCACACATCGGCTTTCAGGTCCTCCAGATCTAACTCGGCCAATTTTCCGACAGTGGGCTTGCCGGTTTCCTTATCCCAGCCGCGCATGCCGTAATAGGCGTCTTTGAGCATCTCCAGGGTATCTTTATCGATCACCATGCCCGCGGCCGGTCCTTCCGGAAGCGGGTCTTCCATCAGCCGCCCGGGAAGCGTATCGTGTTCGCGCGTGATACCTTCACGAACGCAAAAGGCCCGCATGAGGTTGTAAATCCGCTCCCCGCATTTTCTGAAATCTGCCACGCCGAACTCCCATCCGGTGGCATGCGATATCAATTGCACATAGTCCTCGGCCGGCAGCAGGATCCCCATAAACTTGCAGGCCCCGATGCAGTCAAACATGGTCAACGCATTTTCCAGGTCGATGACGACTTTGGCCTCGTCGGGATTGGCCACAAACGGATCTGCAATGGTGCTGTCCTCGACCAGCAGAAAGGGCACGTCGATAAAAGTCGGCCCCTGGACATAAGCCGTGATGTGATCGCCGCCGCGGTTGGCGGTGACATAACTGAGTCCGGTAATTTTTGCAGCCCGCGGATCATAGGCCGGAAGTTCGAGCCCTTTGACATGCATGGCAAAATGCTCCGAACCCTGTCCCAGCTTTTGCGACATCACCCTGGAACCTTCGGCCAGTAAATCACCGATGCCTTCCCGTCTGGCGATTTTATCGATCAGGCTGACCACCAGCTCGCCATCGCCAAAGTTAAGCGCCAGGCCGCCGGTTTGTTCATCGGTGAGGATTCCTTTTTCATAACACTCCATGGCAAAGGCAATAGTTGAGCCGGCAGTGATGGTATCCAGGCCGTATTCATTGCAAAGATAATTGGCCATGGTAATCGCGTTCATATCCGCCACATCGCACTGGGCTCCCAGGGTGTTGGTGGTTTCGTATTCCGGTCCCTCACCCGAACGACCCTCCCATTGGCTCTCGCGAATCTCGGTCCCCCGTCCGCAGGAAATGGGGCAGGCAAAACAGTTCACCCCTTTCACAAAAACCTTATCCGTCAATGCTTGGGCGCTGACTTCATCAATCTGCTCAAAAACACCCTGCTGCCAGTTACGGCTCGGATAACCGCCGCGGGCATTGACCATATCCGAGACCATATTGGTACCGAAGGCTTCAAAGCCCACTTTGAGCATGGACTCATCCAGCAAATCGAACTGTTTTTTGGCAACTTCTTTGAAAGTCTCCGCGTTTGCCAGTTTGATGGGTGCCTTGCCGCCACAGGCAACCGCTTTTATATTTTTGACCCCCATGACCGCCCCCAGGCCGCAACGGCCCACGGCCCGATGTTTGTTGTTCATAATCGCAGCATAACGCACCCGGTTTTCGCCGCCGGGTCCGATAGCGGCGATCGTTAATTTTTGACTGGCGTCCTGTTGAATTTTATCCTCGGTTTCCGGTACGGTCTTGCCCCAGAGTTCGCCGGCATCACACAATTCGGCCCGGCCGTCGATAATCCTCAGATATATGGGTTTCGCGGAGATGCCCTCAAAAATAATGCCGTCAAAACCGCTGTGTTTCAGCGCCGGGCCGAAACTGCCGCCGGAATTGCCATGGCCCCAGATTCCGGTTAAGGGAGATTTGGCAACCACTGAATAGCGCGCAGCACTGGCGGAAATTGTTCCGGTCAGGGGCCCGGTCATGAATATCAACCTGTTTTCAGGCCCTAAGGGATCTGCACCCACCGGCACTTCATCATATAAATAGCGCGTCGCCAGACCGGCACCGCCGATGAACTTTTGAGCCCAATCTTCCCGCAAATTTTCTTCTTCGATTTTGCCTTGCGACAAATTAATCCTTAAAATTTTACCCATATATCCATTGGCCATGGCTACTCCTCCTTTTTTTTAACGCCTTGATATTCTATCACCCTAATTGAGCGAAAGTCGAGAGGCGCAGCTGAAAGCGAAGCCCAAAGGGTAAACGCAAAATGAAAAAGCTTTA
>JASFGM010000443.1:0-3878 GCA_050123755.1 Desulfobacterales bacterium | reverse complement strand
GGCCACCATACCGGGTGCCACGATGGGCAGAACGATTTTAAAGAACAGCCCGATGCGTGAACAACCATCCACCATGGCGGATTGATCAAGCTCCACCGGCACTTTATCGATAAAACCTTTCATCATCCAGGTCGAAAAAGGCAAACAGATGGTTAAAAAAGCAATAATCAGCCCCGTGCGGGTATCATAGAGCCCCAATCGGCTTAAAATTTTAAAATAAGGCCCCACCAGCAAAACGCCCGGCAACATCTGGGTGGCCAGGAAAAAGCCGATAAGAAACCTGCGCCCTCTGAATAAAAATCGGGAAAATCCGTATCCGGCCAGGGCGCCGAAAAAAGTGGAAAGAATGGCGGTCGCCAGCGAGATGATGGTGCTGTTTAAAAAATACATGCCAAAATTTTTGCGTACCCAGATGCCGATATAACTATCAATGGTCGGCTCCAGCGGAATCCATGTCGGTGGAATGCGAAACGCTTCGGATTCAGTCTTCAGGGATGTGGACAGCATCCAGGCAAACGGAATTAGGCAATAAATGCACACCAGAATGAGGAATGCCCAGATCAGGGCTTTGGGCAAAATAATGTTTATCGGTGATTTCGCAGCATCCATACGGTTACTCTTCCTGGCTGATCATCCAGATATAAGGCAGGCTGACCATGAGTAAAACAACGGTCATGACGACAGAAATGGCCGAAGCATATTCAAATCGAAAGAACTGAAAATATTGTTTGTAGGTATAGGTCGAAAGGACCTCGGTCAAAATACCGGGTCCTCCCTGGGTCATGGCCTGAATAAGACCGAATCGCCGGACTTCCCAAACGATATCCAGTGCCAGGGCCACAACAATCATTTTTCTCAGCCCCGGCAGGGTGACGTGAATGAACTGGGTCAACTTTGATGCGCCGTCGATTGCAGCCGCTTCATAGAGATGTTTGGGGATTGCTTGCAGGCCGGCCAGCAAAATCAGCATCACAAATGGAAACCCGCGCCAGAGATTGACGAGGATGGCGCTGATCATGGCCAATTTTGGATTGGACAACCATTCAACCGGGTTTTCAAGCATGCCGACTTTGATCAATAAATCATTCAGCGACCCATATATGGGATTGTACATCCATTTCCAGATGATACCGGCAACCACGTCCGGCACCACCCAGGGCAGCAGGGCAATCACACGGAACACGGGTTTCGCCGGCAAAGCACTATTGAGCACCATGGCGACCGCCAATCCTAAAATCATGTGGCAGCCAACACTAAAAAAAACAAAAATAGCGGTATTCCAGAACGTTGTTTTGAAAAAGGGATCCTTGAGCAGGGCGCGGTAACTGGCCAGGGTATAGCCGGTCTCACCGGCCTGGGTGGGCTGAAAACTGTATAAAATACTGGTAATTGCCGGCCAACCCAACACTAAAATCAGAAGAAAAAATGCCGGCAGCACGAAAACCGTCCACATGTAACGGTCATTTATCCGCATGACTTGTATCCGTTATCGCTATAAAATTGGAAAGGGAAGTCCGGACACTTCCCTTTCCTCCAGCATGAACAGCTTGGGTGATATTATCTGGCCAGAATCGCGTTGATCCTTTGGTGAGCCTCCCCCAGCGCTTCGTCGGGAGTCTTCATCCCCACGATGGCCTCTTGAAGCGAGGTCGTAAACGTATCCATAATTTCAGGCCATTGCGGAATCTGCGGTTCGACCTTGCCATAGGGCAACTGGGAGGCCATGACACTGGCAAACTTGTCATTTAAAATTTCCGGAGCCACTCCGCTGACATCTTTGCGCGATGAGGTCACCCGGTTATCCACAAACCATTTCAGCTCTGTTTCCTTGCTGGTGATAAATTTTATCAGTTGCCAGGCCTCGTTGGGGTGCTTGGTGTTGGGGCTCATCACCCAGGAGCTCAGCCAGATGGCGGTGGCCGGTTTAACTTTGACCGGAGCAGGGGCGCAGCTGAGGACCTCGAACGCATTCAGGGCGGGATTAATTTTATTGACGATCGGCGGTGTCCAGCCGGAGCCCATGATCATGGCCACTTTTTTCTGGGCCAGCTGGGTTCGCACTTCCTGGGGGTTCATGGCTGTCAATCCGGGCGGCACGACTTTGTGCTTGGTGTAGAGTTCGACAAAGAAGGCAAACGCTTGCTTGGCTGCAGGCGTGTCGAGAGCGGACCGTTTCATGTCCGGCGTAAGGTAATCAGCGCCAAAACTCCAGAGAAACGGACCAAATCTCATCGAAAATCCGGGGCTCTTGGCGCCGACGGTACCGAATCCCCATTGATCGATTTTGCCGTCGCCATCGGTGTCCCGGGTGAGCTTTTTCGCGTACGCCAGAAAATCATCTGTGGTTTTCGGCGGCTGGTTTGGATCCAACCCGGCGTCTTTAAACATCTCGGAGTTGTAAAACAGAACCATGGTCATGTAATCCCCGGGCATGGCATGCACGTTGCCGTTATGTTTCATCAGGTTGATGGCCAGAGGAAACCATGCATCCAGAAACTTGGCATCTTCTTTGGCGATGAAGGGGGTTAAATCCTTGGCAAACCCTTTACCGAAAAACATGGGCAGCGAAAAAGCGTGCACGTGAAAAACATCCGGTGCGCGTCCCGCAGCCGATTCCACCGTGTACTTGGTTTCCTTTTCACCGTAAGAGACGGGTTCCATGACCACTTTGATGTTCGGATTCTGCTTTTGAAATATGTCCATGCCCTCATTGAGCGATTTATTCCAAACATCTTCGGTTAGATGCCAATCGGAAAACCTCAAGGTTACCTGCTCCGCCAGCGCTCCGCCGAAGCTAAATAATGTTAAAGCGGCGGCCATCACGATTGCCGTGGTAATAAACTTTTTCATCGTTTTTCCTCCTTTTTTTGGCGGTTACAAGCTATCTAAAAACGACCCTAATTTTTTATGGTGGCGTCACCTCCTTTATGGTTGATTTGCGGCCTTATGACCCAGCTTTTGTGAAATTCTACCTGCCGTGGTTACAACATTGGTCTTTTGAATCTGAATCCGGTAAAACAAACTCTAAATTAAAGAAGGTAGATAATATCGTGTCAAATATTGGTTTAGGAAGGTGTGGCGCAACGGCAACTTCGCGGGTACGGTAACTTCTGTTATCCCTGCTCAGTAGGTCCGGGAGTTTACAATTTTTTTCAGTCGCCTGAACATGTGAAGATCTTTGAGTAGTCTTATTGAATAGGGGCGAATCACATTGTGCAACGCCGTTTTAAACGATTATTGTTAATAAACTCCCGCTTTGTTGTCAATAAATTTTTAAGCAATTTTCTCAAAGTGTCACTCTGATGGATCATCAAAATTGCTGAATCTAAAGGACAAAACCAAATTGACTTACCATTTAATTTTCTCTATGCTCTTTCCCAGCATAATAATCTGTAATCGAATTTTGCATCCGTCGGAGACTTTCATATGCAGGATTCGGGTATTCATCCGGCCAAGGAGAATTAACCATGGATATCGGCGCCAATACCAAGATCGACAGCTTATTAAAAGAATACCCTTTTTTAGAGGATTTTTTAATCACTTTGTCTCCCAAATTTAAGGGCCTCAAGAGTCCGATTGTGCGCAAAACATTGGGCAAGGTGGCCACCCTCAGCAAGGTCGCTGATATCGGCGGGCTGGATCTGGACAATTTCATTGAGGCCCTGACTAACGAAATAAACAGACCCAGGGACAAAGCCACAACGCCCGCTCAACCCGCTCCCGACGGGGCCGGCGGCGTTCTCAGCGATCCTGAGGAAAAGCGGGCGGCGCTCAAGGAAATCATCAAAGCCCTCCACGCCGGAGAAGACATGGCGGTCCTCAAACAAAGATTCACGCAGTTGATCAGCGGCGTCGAGGCATCCGAGATCGCCAAAATG
>JASFGM010000442.1:0-3881 GCA_050123755.1 Desulfobacterales bacterium | reverse complement strand
ATAGCCGCTGGTGCCGACGCGAAGCCGGCAGGGGGTTTTTGGTCGTTCAGTGCTCACGTTAAATCTTTCTTTCTGACTACGGCTTGTAGCTTCCGGGCTGTGTACTTTAGGTTTCAGTGTTCAGGTCTCAGAGCAATGGAGCACAACCCTTCGGGCCAAAGACTGACACCTGAAACCTGAAACCATTTGGTGCTTGGTACCAGGAACGAGAGACGCGTTGCCAGCAGCCAGTGACCAGAAGCCAGCAGCTACTGAATTCCTTCCGGTCCGCGGTGGACGCCGATGACCTTGCCCTGGATCAGGACTTCGCTGAAACCGTAGCGCATGGGGGAGTAG
Organism: Desulfobacterales bacterium; assembly: GCA_050123755.1. GTDB lineage: Bacteria > Desulfobacterota > Desulfobacteria > Desulfobacterales > JAHEIW01 > JAHEIW01. Next base: position 3,545 of record JASFGM010000442.1, on the reverse strand, counting down.
GCGGTATTTTCCGGACGCAGTTCGATGTGGTCTTTATGTAAAAAAAAGCGTTTAACGGTTGCCTCTTCGCTGTTGATAAGCGCGACGACGATCTCGCCGTTTTGGGCGTACTGGCGCGGTTCGCAGATTGCCAGATCGCCGCTGAGAATGCCGGCAGCCTTCATCGAATCGCCTTTGACGCGCAGGGCAAAAATGTTTTGACTGCGGTAAACGGCGGCATCCAGAACGATGCTGCCGTCCCACTCCGCCTGGGCGTACATGGGCAGGCCGGCGGTAACCCGGCCGATAATCGGGATTTCGCGCCAGCGCTGCAAAGCCGCTGCCTCACGGGCACGATTTAACAGATAAACTTTGCGGCTGTAACGTCCCTCGCGTTTCAGATAGCCTTTTTCTTCAAGCACGCGAAGGATCTGGGCGATGGCGGCATGGCTGACGCCCAGATCTGCTGCAGCCTGGCGCAGGCTGGGACACAGGCCGGTTTTGGCGATTTCCCGCTGGAGATAATCCAGAAAACGCTGCTGTTTCGGTGTCAGCTGGGGTTGCATAATGTCTCCAAAAAAAGGTTTCAGGTTTCGGGTTTCAGGTGTCAGAATTGATAGAATTGAAACTTGAACACCGAGGCTTAAAACTTATTCCGCAGCCACATGCGAGCCATGCGGTAGCGGTTCATCGTCTGGGTCAAATGCTGCCGGTTCCTCTGCTATCTGCCAACGTTGCTCTTGTTTTGGGATTTTTTGTTCTAATGTTTTCTCCAATCCATTCAGCATGCGAATGCATTCTTTGTAACGGCTCCTAAATTCTAAATAGACCTCTTTTGAGATGTATCCTTTGAGCTTTGCCATAAACAAATGATGAATTGTCTCACCTGCTTCGGCCCTGCTGCGATTTACACCTTCAATTTTATTGCGGATATGCCGATCATCGTTTTTCTCGGCAAGTTGAGCAGGTGCACTGTTTGACGAACGCCTTGCCTGACTTCCCAACTCATACTTTTCTTCTTGGGGCCACGTGTGTGTCAAATCGCAGACCTCAATGTGCAACCGGCACAATTTGTTGTAGACCTCAAGATCCTCAACTTGGAAATAATTCTTCGCGGTCACTTCATCCCCCTCAAAACCTGACACCTGAACACTGACACCCGAAACCTGCCAAATGTTAATGTTAATGTAAATATAAATGTAAATATTTCACCTGTCAAGATGAAAATTGAATAAGGGGTTTATGGGAGTTGAAAGGGCTCAGGTTAGCAATTCGGATAGGCGCTTTTCACCAAAGCGCATCGGCAGGGAAATAGCCAGCAGGCTTAGAATCAACACCAGGCTAAATGAGCCGACAATCCATATCCAGGCTGAAAGGGTGATGCTATTGTTGCGGATGCCGGCCATAAAAAGATTATAAACCGGACCGGCTTCAAGTAGGACCACCAGGCCGATGTATCCGGCGCAGGCGATCATAAAGACCAGTCCGCCGAAACTGGTTATCGTTTGAGTCGGATTTTCCGCCTTGAAATCCGGGTAGGCGGCCCCCAGACCGATGCCCATGGCGACGATACCGGGGACAATAAAAAAAACCGTGAGGATTGAAAGGGTCATCATAAACGGGGTCACCTGAAGCAGAATGTTGGTTGCAACGATCAGAACCTCGGTTAAGATCAGCAGCGGCAAATAATAGATAAAAAATTTAATCCACAAAAACCTTCGTATGGATAGCGGGGAGGTTTTGACCAGCCAGAAGGCATCTTTTTCCTGACTGACCGCCGGATAGGCAAACCGGGCTGTCACCGCTGTCAGAACAAACAACGCCAGGCCCATATTCAAAAATGAGAATAGGTTCTGAAGATACACGGTTTTGATCGGTGATTTTTCAAGGGGCAGGACCTTGAAATTATAAACGTAAATCACAACCAGGGCGGCAATTAGAAAAATTTGGGTCCACTGGGTCTGGTCGCGGAGGAACGTTTTGATCTCTTTGACCGTAAAGGATTTTACGGGGCCCGGCAGAAAATTAAAAATTTTGCCACTGGCGACACTGTTTTTAAACAGACGGGCCGGAGCATTCTGGGTTTTTGAAAATCCTTTAAAGTAAATGGCATCTGAAAGAAAAACCATAACAATTACGATCATTCCGGCAAAACTGAAGGAAAGCGCCGTGAAAAACAAACTGTTGCTGATCGCGCCGGAAAGCGCGGACCGAATGCTGTCATAGGCCCAGCTACTTGGCAGAAAGGGTGATGACGGGGTCTGCAGAGACGTAATATAGACCAAAACGGTGTCAAACACTTCCGGATCAACCAGCAATTCCGGCTGTGAAAGGCGAATCACCAGATAGATGGCCACAAAAAAAAGGATTCCTGCGAAAATAAATACGCTCTTCATCCGGCTGGCCGGTATAAATATGACGGCGGCCATAACCATCAGGGTACTGATCGCCGAAGCGATAACGGCCAGGCACATTATCGATATCATCGTGTTGACATAGTAAAAGATGCCGGTTTGGTAAACGATGCCATAAGACACAAAGACCGGCAGGGTGTAGATGATGACCATCCAGGCGCTATCGACAGTGCTGTCAATCCAGCGCGTGATAAAAATCTTGTAGCTCGAAACCGGCATGGAGTGAACCAGTAAAAGATCGCGGGAGAGATAGAGCTTGGAAAGGGATGTCAGGATACTGCTGAAAAGAAGCAGGGCAAAAGAAACGACCAGCATCATGGATAGGAGTTTATACCCCAGGATGTCGCCGATATCTTCAATGCCTTTAAAATAAATGAGAACCCGCCAGGAAACCGCAAATATGCCGCACCAGAAAAGCAAACCGATGGCACCGAGCAAAAGGAAACGCGCACTGCTGTTACCGTTAACCTTTCGTAGGCCGCGCTTTCGAAGCGGCCAAATTCGGGGTTTTAATAAGGTCAGAACTTCGTTCATTTTAATAATTTTTATGCTCACCGCCCGCTTCGCTCGAGGCGCGGAGATCGCAGAGAGAAAAGTTTTTTTGCCTTGTCGCTGAGACGCCGACAAGGCAAAATAGCTCAACCCTGCGGGTTATAATAAATTCAGTTTATTACATATATGATACTCGCCGGAGGCAGATTGTTTTTTGTTTTCCGTCCTCTCAACGGAAAGCAAAATAAAAAAGTATCTCTGCGACCTCTGCGCCTCTGCGGTGAATCGCCATCGTCAAGGTACGTTATTCGTCAGATTTAGAAATACTTTTTCAAGGTCGGCTGCGGTGACATTGGCCTCGCGCTGCAGCTCCGTGGTCGTTCCCATGGCGATTAAACTTCCTTTATGAATCACGCCGATGCGGTCGCAGGTATCTTCGGCGACTTTAAGGGTGTGCGTTGACATAAAAATGGTGACGCCTTGCTTGGCCAGTGTTCTAAAAAGATCTTTAACCATGATAATCGCGGCCGGATCGAGCCCCACCATGGGTTCGTCTACGATGATCACTTCCGGATCGTGCAGCAGAGCGGCCGACATAATAAGCCGTTGTTTCATGCCATGGGAATAGGACTCGATCAGTTCATCGGCCCAGTCGGCCAG
>JASFGM010000441.1:0-3891 GCA_050123755.1 Desulfobacterales bacterium | reverse complement strand
TGTCATTCCGATAGGTCCTGCCGGCGAAAATCGAGTCCGGTTCTCGGGCCTTATCTCTGAGTCTAGGGCAGCTGGCAGAGGCGGCGCGGGTGCGGTAATGGGATCGAAAGGGTTAAAGGCCATCGCCGTCCGAGGTACCGGCAGTGTGCATGTGGCAAACACCGGGGAATATACTCGAATGCTCGAGGATGCACTTCACGCCATCAAAACTCATCCATTTTTCAATGAACGTATTTGCTACGGAACCACCGCTACGCTCGACATGCTATACAAAATCGGCGCGCTGCCAATCAAAAATTACTCCAGAGGCATTTTTGACGGCATTGCAGGCCTGATGTCTGAGACGGTCAAAGAAAAGATATTTGTCCATGACGAGTCATGTTTCGGATGCCCATTGCCTTGCGGTAAGACCGGAATCATCAATGATGGACCTTTTAAGGGTACCGTCATTCAAGGGCCGCAATTTGAAACCATCGCCATGCTGGGCGCCAACTGCGGGTGCAACGATATTGCCAACGTGACTAGAGCTAATTTCCTCTGCAACGAATATGGCCTTGATACCATCAGCACCGGTAACGTTATCGCCTTCGCCATCGAGTGTTATCAACACGGCTTTATCACCAAACAAGATACGGACGGCCTGACACTCCGATTTGGTGACGGGGAGTTGATCCTGGCACTGATCGACAAAATTGCCAACCGGCAGGGGTTTGGTGACCTCCTAGCGGAAGGCACCATGCGGGCTGCCCAGAAAATCGGCCAGGGATCAGAAAAATTTGCGATGCACAGCAAGGGCCAGGAGTTTGCCTCCTTCGACCCGAGGGGGGTGGTTGGAATGGGGCTACTATATGCCACGGCTAACTCCGGGGCCAATCACTCCTATGGACCCACTTTTCGCGCTGAGGTGTTTGACCTGATGGATCCGCTTACCCATAAATCCAAGGGGAAACTCTGCCGGCAGGCCCAGAACAGCACCTGCCTGTTAGATTCCCTTGTTATGTGCAGCTTCTCCCGATATGGCCTGAACGACGACAGCCGCTTTGAATTCGTGCACGCCACGACCGGCCTCCGCTTTACCGCACCTGAACAGGAACTGATGGCGGACCGTATCTATACCCTTGAGCGGTTGCTGAACCAACGCGAAGGCTTCGATGCTAAAAACGATAGTCTGCCGTGGCGGTCGACGGACAAACCCATGCCGGATGGGCAGGCCGCGGGAAACACAGTACCCCTGGCGCAAATGCTGAAGGATTATTACCGGGAAAGAGGTTGGGATGAAAACACGGGGAGGCCTACGGATAAAATCCTCAAACGAACTGGTTTGTTGGATTTGGCAAACGCTTTCGGTGAGACGATTTAATGCATAAAATGCGATGTTCACCTTGAACCGCATAAAAACCATGAAAGGAGTGAAACGAAAAATGGTTGAACGAATCGACATCAATGTCGACGTTGGAGAAGGATTTGGCAAATACGAAATTCCCAACGAAGCGGCACTGATGCCCCTGATGACATCGGCAAACATCGCCTGTGGCTACCATGCTGGCGATGCCCTCACCATGCCAAAAACCATTGCGCTGGCCAAAAAAAACGGCGTCGCGGTCGGTGCGCACCCCGGCCTTCCAGACCTGTTGGGATTCGGCAGACGTGTCATGCAGTTGACTCCCGAAGAGATATACAACTACATCGTACACCAGGTGGGAGCGCTGAAGGCTTTTGCTGAAATCGAAGGGATCAAGCTCCACCACGTAAAACCCCATGGAGCATTTTTACGCAGCACTAAGGAATACGTAGAACAGGCCCAGGCCGTGGTCCAGGCCGTTCTCGACATCACTCCGGATCTCCCGGTCTACTGTCCGGCCCCGGTGGCGCATTACCATCCCGATCTGGCAGTTGAAGCCGAAAAGAGGGGCCTGAAAATCATTCCCGAATTTTATGCCGACCTTAATTATGCCCCTTCCGGTGTGCTGGACCAGTCCAAGAACAAGAAACTCGTTGCTACGCCGGAAGCAGCAGCACAGCGAGTCCTTCGCTTCCTACAGTCAGGCAAGGTAAAATCGACGGGTGGGACAGATGTGGAAGTCGAGGCGCCCACGATCTGTATCCACGGGGACAATCCCCGATCACTGGACCGACTGAAAGCCATCCACCGGTTGCTGACCGAGGCTGGCATCGAAATATGCCCCTTAAACGGATGAGTCCATGGTTACCTATCGAATCGCCGGAGACCAGTTTCTGATTGTTAAGTTTGGAGAGGTTTTCAGCCTCAAGACAAACTTCACTGTCATTACCTTATGTGAAAGGTTAAGGAAGTTGAATATCGGCGGCATACGAGGTGTATCGACAAGCGTCAACGCTATGATGATTCATTACGACCCGTTTACGATCACCCAAGATGATCTTAAAAGCCATATCCAGCGGCTGACTTCCATGGGTGACCCCGAAAAAGAGATCCTTCGCTCGAGACTCTTCAGAATACCGGTGGTATATGGGGATCGATGGACACAAGACTGTGCGGCCGACTTCAATGTCTCGCCCAATCTAGACTTTGTGGCCGCCCTAAATGAAATGAGCGTGCCGGAGTTAATAGAAATGCACCAGTCCTGTACGCACTGGGTGGCATACATCGGTTTTCTGCCCGGGTTGGCCTCTTTCGTCCCCATAGATCCCGAAAAGCGGATTTCAGCGCATAAATACGATATCCCCCGCACCCGGACCCCCCAGGGGACCCTGGGCATCGGAGGCATCCTCCAGTGCATTTACCCCATGGATAGCCCCGGGGGCTATCAGATGCTCGGACGCACGCCCCTGCCGATATACGACCTCAACCGCTGCAACCCGATCTTCGCTGCAGACATCGTTCTTTTCAGACCCGGTGACAGGATCTCGTTCTACGCGATTAGCCATGAAGAATTTACCGCTATCGAGGACGACATTGGACGTTACGAATACGACATTACGGTGGAAGACTGGACCATAAACGATTTTCCTCCCGAAGCTGAGGGGCAACATGTTTAAAGTCCTAAAGGGCGGCATAATGGCCACAGTTCAGGATCTTGGGAGACCAGGCTTCACCTCCCAGGGTGTGCCTGTATGCGGCGCCTTCGATGCATTTTCCCTGAAAGCGGGAAATTATCTTCTCAGAAACCATCTGGGGGAGGCCGGCATCGAGGTGCTTTTTTCCGGCTTTCAGATTCAGGTGCTTTCGGAAATGGCCGTGGCCATTACCGGCGGTGATCTCTCACCTGAAGTCAACGGCTCGCCCGTGGACATGTGGAGAGCCATCCGCCTGACCCGAGGTGACGTACTTCACTTCACAGGTCTTAAGAGCGGCTGTAGGTCTTATATTGTTTTTGCAGGAGGAATTGCCCTGCCGGAGGTTCTCGGCAGCAAATCGACCTTTCTCCGGGGAAAGATGGGGGGGGTTCAGGGCCGCATACTCAAAGAAGGAGACATCTTACACCTTGGCTATAACGGCATTCCCATCTCACAAATAGAGGGAAGGCATGCCAAATCCCCGCTGGTTAGAAACTTCGCTGACACTGCAAACATTAGAGTCATCAAGGGATTGGAGGATTTTCTCTTCACCGAGGAAAGCGTGGAGCTATTTTTCTCCGCAAAATGGAAGGTGTCGACAAAAGCGGATCGCATGGGTGTTTGCCTTAATGGTCCCCAACTGGCATTTAAACCAAGAGAAAACGCCAGGAGTAAGGAAGGCGGTTCGGACCCCTCCCACATCTTGACAGACTGCATGCCCCTCGGCGCCATCCAGGTAGTTTCCGGCAGGGAACCCATCGTCATGGGCGTCGACGGACCCGCCTCTGGGGGTTACGCAAAGATTGGCACAGTGCTGAGCTGCGACCTGTCACTGGTGGCACAGCTAATCACCGG
>JASFGM010000440.1:0-3897 GCA_050123755.1 Desulfobacterales bacterium | reverse complement strand
TATATATTTGTCATCGAACACGAATACCTGCGCCTGATGCGCGCAGCAAAAATCCGGGGATTCCGGCCGGGTACCAATGTAAATACATACCGTACCTTCGCATACATTATCGGCATGCTCTTTGTGCGCTCGGCCGCTCGGGCTGAAAGGGTTCATCAGGCCATGCTATGCCGGGGATTTAAAGGCAAATTTTACAGCCTGCAGGAATTCCAAATCGGTTCTGCAAGCTGGGCATTTGCGATTATAATGACCGCCATCATTGTCGGGCTGGTCACATTGGAACTGTCAAATGGATAAGAATGATTTACTGATGAATCTTGAAGGAATATCTTTCAGTTATCCCGGAGGGCCTCAGGTTCTTTGCGACCTGGACTTTCATTTTCACCGCGGTGACCGCATGGGGTTGATTGCGCCCAACGGCAGCGGTAAAACCACGCTATTGCACCTCATTATGGGGTTACTAAAACCTTGCGCCGGTCGCATCGAAATTTTCGGAAAGCCGGCCAAAGACGAGAAAGATTTTACCGATGTCCGCCGTCGCATCGGCTTACTCTTTCAGGACGCAGACGATCAGCTTTTCAGCCCAACCGTACTCGAAGACGTGGCCTTCGGGCCCTTGAACCTGGGCAAATCAAAAACCGAGGCCATCCAAATCGCTCAAAAAACGCTGGCCTTCCTTGGTCTGAAGGGATTTGAGAACCGCATCACCTTCAAGCTGTCCGGCGGGGAAAAACGATTGGTCTCTTTGGCAACCGTTTTGGCCATGGAACCTGAAATTCTGCTTCTGGACGAACCCGTCAATGGCCTGGATATGAAGACCAAGGCCAAGTTCAAAGAAATCATGTGCGGCATAAATCTTTCCTATCTGATCATTTCCCATGATTTTGATTTTCTGGCTGAGATCGTTGACGCCATTTACACGATGGATGACGGCAAAATCCTTCTGGATAAAGAATTACACCTCCATAAACACGTTCATGCCCATGAATTAGGGACATATCCGCATCGTCATGAGAGGGCAGAGGTCAGAGGTCAGAAGTCAGAAGTCAGAGAACATAAAAAATAAATCATTTCCTAAAAAATCGTTTGTGAAAGGAGATGATTATACAAAAATTAAATTAAAGATTTACTTGATTTGACAACCGCCCCTGAGAATATCTAAAGGAGGTATCGGTGTTTCAGCACGTGCTTTGTGTTTATCCCTATCGGAAAGACCTAAAGAAATTTCGATTTATTCCGCCAATAGGTCTTGAATTCATAGGAGAGGTCATCGGGCCGTATGCCCGGGCATTGGATATCATTGATCTGCGATACGAGTCCAAACGTACCCCTGATTTTTTGCGTCCAGAAACCGACCTGGTCTGTTTTTCGGTCAATTGGAAACGGCATGTCGAGTTTTTGCGTGAGGAAATTATGTCCGTACCGCCGGATATTTTTACCATATTAGGCGGCCGACATGCGACGGAGGACCCCGAAGGGTGGCTCGCCGGCTGCCCGAATGCTGATGCCGTTGTTCGCGGAGATGGGGAAGAGGTGATGGAAGACCTTTGTCAAGGGGTGCCGCTTGAAAACATCGCCGGGCTTAGCTTTCGCAAGGGAAACAGCATTTTCCACAACCCCGTCCGCAGATTGGGGGCAATAAAGGATCAGCTTTATCCCAACCGAAGCCTTCGCCGATACACCTATGAAGTAGAAATAAAGAATATCAGCACCGGAGTAAAATTGGACATGGTTTCTGCTTCGCGCGGCTGCCCATTTAATTGCAACTTCTGCTCCTTCAATTTCAATCCCTGGGGGGAGAAACGCAACTGGTCAGGTCGTTCACCCGAGTCCATCGTAGAGGAGCTTGCTCAGATTAAAGCACCGCTCGTTGCTTTTACCGATGAGGTATTCACGCATGACATGGATCGCGTCGAGCGAATTTGTGATCTGATTCTTGACCGCGGTATTCGCAAGAAGTACATCATTAACGCGCGGCTGGAAATTGCCCGGCGTCCGGATGTGATTCGCAAGATGGAACTGGCGGGATTTGCAATGTTGCTGCTGGGCATCGAATCGGCCCACGATAAAACCTTGCACTCCATGCGCAAGGGTTTCAATACCCGCAAGGTTCGTGAATACTTCGCTGTGCTTCGATACAGGCCAATGATCTTAAACGGTTACTTCATCCTTGGCAACATTGGAGAGAGCGTTGAGGAAATGATGCAGATCGTGCCATTTGCTCATGAGCTGGAATTGGACACGCTTGTGCTTTGCTTGTTGCGTAACAATCCGCATTCCGGCTTAGACGAACTGATAGCTCAAAACCCAGACTACCACATTGCCCCTAACGGAAAGGTCTATTCGGACCACTGTTCGGAAAAGGAGCTCAGACGATTGCGCCGCAGACTTGATCAAAAATTCTTCAACAAACGTCAATTGCTGCGCGTCTTGGACAAGGGGCGCCGGAGCGGCCTCCTGAAACTATTTTTTTCTCAGGGTCCTTCAAATTCGGCTCGATTCGTTTATTCCCTGTTAAAAGCATGGGTGGCCGGTCACCGGCGGTGAATTTTGGATTGAAAGGCATCATCCAGGCCTTTGGCATCTGTCCTCTGTCTTTCCTGCTTATTTGCGACCCCGGCCTCCTCAAAGGTCAACACCTCTTTAAACATTCGAACGGCGGCTTCGATAACGCTCATCGCCAGGGCGGCGCCGGTGCCCTCCCCCAGACGCATTCCCAGATCAAGAATGGGCGTAATTCCCAGATGCTGCAACATCATGCGATGACCGGGCTCTGCCGAGACGTGCCCGGCAAATAAATAGTCTGTAACTGTCGAACATAAAGTCTGGGCGATCAAAGCGCCGGCCGTTGAAATAAAACCATCCACCACCACAGTGCGCCGGTGAAAAGCGGCCGCAAGAATGGCGCCGGCGATACCGCCGATTTCAAATCCGCCAACTTTGGCCAGAACGTCCAGGCCGTCTTCAGGATCGGGCGTGTTGAGTTCAATACCGCCTCGAATGGCATCGCGCTTGCGCGCCAATCCGGCGTCATCGACGCCGGTCCCGCGCCCCACCATCTCTTCCAGGGTGGCCCCGGTTAAAACGGCACCGATCGCGGCCGAAGGCGTGGTGCTACCGATGCCCATATCGCCCGTCCCAAGAATGTCAGTACCCTGCGCAAAAAGGCTTGCGGCCTGCTGAAACCCGGTAACGACTGCAGTTTCCGCATCCTGACGAGACATGGCCGGCCCCCGGGTAAAATTAGCGGTGCCGTTTGCCACCTTTTGAACAACCAGGCGATCAGCATCCTTTAAACCGGTCGTATCGATGTCCGCAATAACACCCATATCCACCACCCACACATCGGCGCCTACCTGGCGCGAAATGGCATTGATCCCGGCACCTCCGGCAAGAAACGTCTGAACCATGGCCGGGGTGACCTCCTGGGGATAGGCGCTCACGCCTTCTTCAACGACCCCATGGTCGCCGGCCATCACCAGGATGGCCTTGTGATTTATGGAGGGCTCAAGGGTTTCCTGGATTCCGCAAAGCCGTTCTGAAATCTCATGCAGCCGCCCCAGGGCTCGCGTGGGCATCACCAGCTGGGCGGTTCGCTCCTGTGCTTTTTGAATCCACTCCGGATCAAGGGGCTTAATTCCTGCAATTATTTCCTCTAACTTCATCATTCTTTAAATCTCCTTTTTAATGTAAAACATATATAAATATTGAATCGGTTAGAAACTCTTAGATTTTGTTTGAGAGCAAGGCACAAACTGTCGGAAAAGCGGAGCGTACACGGTAGTACGTGAGCATTTTCCGCCAGTTTGTAACGCAGCTCTCGGACAAAAGATGAGGGTTTATCGCCGGTTCAAAAAAAATCCCCAAGCGTTTACACGCTTGAGGATTTACCTTCTC
>JASFGM010000439.1:0-3909 GCA_050123755.1 Desulfobacterales bacterium | reverse complement strand
AGGGAGCGCAAGGATACCCTTTATTTCGGCGGACCGGTCGCAGTAAACCAGATGCTGCTGCTCGTGGGAACCCCCCAGTTGCCAGAAGCGTCGCAAGAGGTCACTCAAGATGTCTACATAAGCTCGAGCTGGAAGGTTCTTGAACGCTTGATGAAAAATGCAGCCAAAGACGAACGGTTTCGGATCTTTGCCGGCTATGCCGGCTGGGCACCCAATCAACTCGATTTTGAAAAGTCCAGAGGCGACTGGCATGTTTTAAAAGCCGATGCAGAAACGGTTTTTGATAAAAACCCTTCAGAGATCTGGCAGGAGTTGATCCTGCGCGCCTCGGTGAAATGGGTGCGTGTACACGCGCCTTTTCGCATTAAAAGGAGATAGCTTATGGAACTCAGCGGTCATTTAGCGCTGATTACGGGAGCTGGGCAGGGAATCGGCCGGGCCTGCGCAGAAGTGTTCGCTTTAAAAGGCGCAGATTTAATTTTATTTGATAAAAACCCAACGGCGCTTACCGAAGTGGCCGACCAAACCGCCCGGACCGGAAGACAGGTGTTCACCCGCGCATTGGATCTAACCGATATTGATGCCCTTAATAAGGCCGTAAGAGAAGTAAGAACCAAGGGGCGCATTGATATTCTGGTAAACAACGCCGGGTTTGACAGGCCCGGAACCGTTGCCAAAATAAGCACCAGTGATTTTTTGGAGGTGCTCAGCATTCATATTGTCGTACCGTTTACCCTGATTCAGCTGCTGCTGCCCGATATGCGTAAAGCCGGATGGGGACGCATTATCAATGTATCGTCCATTTATGCGCTGATCGGTGCCAAAGCGGAAGTGGCCTACTCGACCGCCAAAGCCGGTGTTATCGGTTTAACCAAATCGGTGGCCAAGGAAGCCGGGTCAGACGGTGTAACCGTCAATACGGTGCTGCCCGGCATGACCCGCACACCGACCATCGAAAAATTTATGGCCGATAAATATAAGCAGTTGATTATCAATAATACGCCCTTGGGCCGCATGGGCGAAGCCGAAGAAATCGCCAGCGTAATCGCATTTCTGTCTTCGGATGAAGCATCCTTTATCACCGGAACGCCGATACCGGTATCGGGGGGATGGGGAATTTAAAAACATGCAACGTATCGCTACGCTTATTTTTACGATGATACTGGCGCTCGTGCTATCTGCCTGCAGCGGCACGCCGGGCAGCAAGGCGGATCAAACGACGGGCAAAGACCCGGTACCGTATCGCTACCGCTCGCTGTACAATGAGCTTAATACCAAACTTGACAGTTTGCGCAGCAGCGTTAACGCCCGCTGGGATGGAAAAAAATCCGATGTCAATTTCGGTGTCGAGTTGCTGGTAACCAACAGCAATCGCGGCGAAGTTCTGCTGACCGACCGTGTATTCGCCGCAACCTGTCTTACCTTGGAGCGTTTGAAGGATCTCGGCGTCCACAGTGTTGCTTTAAGCATTCAATATCCGATTTTAACTTCGTCTTTTCCCCGCGCTGACGCGTACCGTATATTCTACAGCCGGGTTGCCCGGGAAATTCGCCGTATGGGGTTTAAGCTGATTGTTGAAATCGGAACAACCTTCCGCGAACCGGAGTTCAGCAAACTAAAGGTGAACTACCGCGGACTGACGCTGAAGCGCTTCAGGGATGAGTTGCGGGAGATGGCGGCGGTCATCGTCACCGATATGCAGCCCGATTACCTTACCCTCTTCACGGAACCGGATACCCAGTCGCAAAATACCGGACTGGATTTCACGGTAAAGAATTTTAGCGAAACCGTTCGGTACGCCGCCAAGAACCTGAAACATCCTAGCATACGCTTGGGTGCCGGCGCCGGCACCTGGGATGATATGGCCTATTTTAAGGCCCTGGCCCGTATTCCTGAGCTGGATTATCTGGATCTGCATATCTACCCGATTCAAAGAGATTTTGTCATGAATCGCGTGATGCAGGTGACCGCATTGGCGCAGCGTCACAACAAATCTGTTTCAATCGGCGAGGCCTGGCTCTACAAAGTATCTGAGCGTGAACTGGGAAAAATCAGTCCGGTAAAAGCGTTTGCGAGAGATGTGTTTTCATTCTGGCAGCCTCTGGACATTATGTTTCTGGAAACCGTTATCAATCTATCCCACGCGATTCAGGCGGAATTCAGCTGCGTTTTTTGGATGAAATACCTCTATGGTTATCTTGATTATAACGCGCACACCAAAAACCTGACTCCCCAGCAGCGGATCAACACCGTTGATTTATTGGCCGGTCGAAACATCCTCAACAACACCCCCGGTTTTACCGGAAAGCGATTCAAGACACTTATCGCACCGCAATAAGCTTAAAACAGGCATGTTCCGCCCCGGGTTAGCGTTATGAAAACAAGGTAAAATAAGGAATGAAGTCAACCCGTGCCAAGATAAACCCGATTATCGCTTACCCGATCCTTTTTCTGATTCTTTTAATTTTTGTCAATTGTTCACGAAACGATAATTATCCGAAAAATATTATTATTTATATCGGCGATGGGATGGGAGTTGCCCACATCACGGCTGGAAAAATTGCCCGGGGCAAATTGAATCTGGAACGTTTTGCGGTCACCGGATTGGTGACCACTCACTCAGAAAACGAACTGATAACCGACTCGGCAGCTGCCGCTACCGCCCTGGCAACCGGCCACAAAACCTACAACCGCGCGGTTTCGGTTTCCGCGGATAAAAAACCTTTGAAAACCCTTTTTGAATTCGCCGAAGAACTGGGCAGATCCACCGGGGTGGTGGTGACTTCATCGGTTACGCACGCAACACCGGCGGCCTTTTTCGCTCACGTTGAAGATCGCCGCAAACATGCCGATATTGCTGAACAAATCATAAGCAGCGGCCTTGATGTTCTGATGGGCGGCGGCTGGACGTATTTCATTCCGCAATCCAATGCGGGCAGCCGCCGTCAGGACAATAAAAACCTGCTCAAGTTGCTCGCAACCCAGATGCCGGTGGTATTATCCTATGATAAATTATCCGGCCAGGGTAATAAACTGGCTGGGCTGTTGGCACCTGATGGCCTGCCAAAATCCGCAGATCGGGACTACTCTCTGGCCGAGTTGACAGAAGTCGCCATTCGAGTTCTTTCAAAAAACCGCAAGGGATTTATTCTGCTGGTGGAAGGGTCACAGATTGACTGGGCCGCCCATGCCCAGGATCATGAAGGGGTTATTGCCGAAATGATCGATTTTGACGGCGCTGTTGGAACCGGGCTGGATTTTGCCCAAAAACACGGCCGCACGCTGATTCTCGTCACCGCCGATCACGAAACCGGCGGATTTGCCGTGCACGGCGGTTCCATCAAAACCAATCAGGTGACATCAACGGGCTTTACGACCTCCAGCCACACAGCCTCCATGGTACCGATCTTTGGGTATAGCCCGGGAAGCCATAATTTCAGCGGAATTCAAGACAACGCCCGCATCGGTCAGACCCTCATCGACCTACTCTTGAAAAGGGACATTGAAAATTAACTTTAGAACCCATCGGAAAAATGTGGATCAGGGTTCAGGGTTAGGCGTCTCGCAAATTGAAAACGGAGCGTACACGTAGTACGTGAGTATTTCAATTTGCGGGACAACACCGCCCTGGGCCCTTAGACCCATTTTTCCGATGGGTTCTAGAGTTGTTTGAAGGTTCGGTAGTATCTTAGAACCCGGCGAACATATTCCTCGGTCTCTTGATAAGGTGGAATGTTTTTATAGCGGTCGACTGCCGTGGGTCCGGCGTTGTAAGCTGCCAGGGATAGCGCCAGCTTGCCGTTAAAGCGTTTGTAGAGCTTCTTGAAGTACTGTGCGCCGGCTCTGATATTTTGCCAGGGATCAAAGGGATTCTCTAAATTTAGCATTTTAAAGTTTTCCGGCATGATC
>JASFGM010000438.1:0-3914 GCA_050123755.1 Desulfobacterales bacterium | reverse complement strand
ATTACGTGAATCCGAGCAGAAATATGCCACCCTGGTTGAGGATGCTTTAATTGGCGTTTACATTCTCAAGGACAAAAAAATTGAATTTGCCAATGATAAATTTGCCGACATCTACGGTTATTCTAAAGACGAATTGATCGGCAGGGACTCCCTGGATCTGGTTCATCCGGATGACCGGCCGCTGGTCAAAAAATTAAGAGAAAAGAGGCTTAAAGGCGAAAAAGTACCGGTTGAGTATGAAAGCAAAGGCGTGAAAAAAAACGGCGATACCATCTGGGTGATGCGAAGCCTCTCACAGATAAACTATGAGGGGGGCGCGGCCATTTCAGGAATCGTTGCCGATATAACCAAACGCCGCAAGGCCGAAGAAGCGTTGCGAAAATCTGATAAGGAGTTGCGGATTTTGTCCAACCAGCTCCTCTCAGCCGAAGAAAAGGAGCGCAAACGCATTGCCCGGGAACTGCATGATGGTATCGGCCAGGCCTTAAGTGCCATTAAATTCAGCGTGGAAAACGCGCTTCTGGAACTGCGTGAAGCAACAAATCCGATTGATCTGGGGTCTTTGGAGGCTGTCATCCCCCTAACCCAGAAAACCATTGAAGAGGTTCGCAGAATCGTAAAGGATCTGCGGCCTTCCATTTTAGATGACCTGGGAATCCTGGCGACCATTGGGTGGTTTTGCCGTGAATTTAAAAATGTCTACACCGGTGTCCGAATTGAAACCACCATCGACATAAAAGAAGATGAGGTTCCGGGCCATCTCAAAACGATTATTTATCGCATCCTGCAGGAGGCGCTCAATAACGTCGCCAAACACAGCCGCGCCAATTTTGTTCACCTGCAGTTGCGAAAAAACGAAACGTGCATGGAATTGACCATCCATGATAACGGGCGGGGGTTTAATCTGGACCAGGCCATGGCCTTAAAAACATCCCGAAGGGGATTTGGTCTGGCCAGCATGCGGGAACGGGCCGAGCTGTCCGGAGCAGCGTTTGAAATTAATTCTCTAATCGGACGCGGAACCACGGTAAGAGTGGTCTGGGCCGACTAAGTTTGGTGTTATCCATTATGTAATTTGCAGAACACGGTTTATTTTAGGTGTCAGGTTTCGGGTGTCAGGTGTCAGGAAGGTACAGAGAACAGAGCACAGAAAGCAGGTTGTTTTCTGTCATCTGGCTTCGGTCATCTGTTCCCTGACACCTGAACACTGACACCTGACACCATAGACATTATATTGTTTGTAAGATTCAATTAGACTAAAATATACCACATGATTTCTGGAGCATTTTTGGGGGACATGAAGCTAGCGTTCTACCAGGCCTTGCTCGATGGCATAAGCCGTCAGCGCAGCCGCATTGTGAAGATCCAGTTTTTTCATTAGATTGGCACGATGTTTTTCAACGGTTTTTAAGCTGATGCAAAGATCGGTGGCAATTTCCTTATTTTTATAGCCCTCCGCAATCAGCTTTAAGACCTCGCGTTCGCGTTGGGAAAGCAACCCCAGCGTTGAAGGGGGCATCCGGCGCTCTTTGCCTTCCAGATATCCTTCGATCACCTTTCCGGATACACCGGGGCTCAGATAGGTTTTGCCTTTCAAGACGCTCTCAATGGCCATCACGAGCTCGTCATGGGTGGCATCTTTTAGCACATAACCGTCGGCACCCGCCTTCAGGGTGGTCCGGAGGTATTCTTCCGTTTTATGGACCGTCAAGGCGATGATCTTTGTTTGGGGATATCGCTTTTTGATCTCTCTGATCGCATCCATGCCGGTCATGCGCGGCATCGAAAGATCCATTAAAATAAGATCGGGAATCTGTTTCTCCACAATACGGACCGCTTCGCGGCCATCTGCCGCTTCTCCAATGATTTCAAAGTCCGGATCGGCGCTTAAAAGCGCCCGCAGACCTTCTCTCAGAATGGTATGGTCCTCTGCCAGCGCAATTCTGACTTTCTCCTTCATAATATGCCCTTTTTATCCATGAATTAGGCGCCTTCTAGCAGGCTTGGATATTCCCTGCGACAGCTGCTGCACTACTTAAATTTAGATGAAAAAATACAGTTTAATTAAATCAAATATACAGTATAGACTTTATTTATCATGATGATTTTCTTTAGTAAACAGATGATGGTCGCTGGTCTAGTGTTGCGCTTTTCGCCAAACGATTCGATCGTTGCACAGCAATTGTCTGAAGGGTTTATCCATTTAAAATCTCACCCGCTTCAGGAGTGATCCCCGATGTTCAGGATCTTAATAATTGATCCGAATACTCCCTTCAGGGAGTCCCTCAGGAAAATCATTCAAGGCCGTTTTCCGACCATTGAAATCCAGGAAGCCTCTGCCAGCGCTGAAGGCCTGGCAATGCTGAAAACCTTTACCCCGTTGCTGATCTTTATCGATATTTATTTACCGGACAAAAATGGTCTCGATTTAGCAAAAAAAATCAAGGCATCTTATCCTGAAATCATCGTTGCCATCTTTGCAGGACATGATTCTCCAGAATACCAGGCAGCAGCAAACGATTCCGGTGCAGAGCACTTGATCCCTAAGGACGATTGTAGCGGCAAGGATATACTGGCATTGGTTGAATCCATATTATTAGACACTGGAATATGGCATCGAACAAAACCCGATCATGGTAATGATCAACATTGATTGTGCAAATCTTGATTTCATTCAATACTTATGTTAGGCGAACTAGCATATTATTATATCTGTTATTTCAGAAGGTTGTCTGACTTATTATCGAACCGATGCGGCAATGACCACCGATTTAAGGGGTTGAACTCGATTCGACAAACTCATGGGCGAGGGCTTTATTCGATGGAAATTGGCAGATAGCCGAAATGGAGCGAGACTCGATCGTTATGATTAGCCTCTTTTTTTCAGCCATTCGAACCCGGAAAGGGGGTGATTTAGGGAAGGAACACAATTGCGGTCGTAATATTCTAAATTAAGACAAAATCAAATTCAGGAGGAATTAAAGATGAAGAAATTCTCACAATTGGGCATTTTTGCATTGACAATGGCAATCACAATCCTGTTAATTCTACCATCGGCCCAGGCGGTGGATTTTAAGATTTCCGGGCAAATCAACCGCGCCATCCTCTGGGGCGATAACGGCAACGACAGCGACACAAAATTCGTGGATAACGATAATTCATCCACCCGTTTTCGTTTTACCGGGTCCAATACATTTGATGAAAATTGGAAAGTCGGCATTGTCTGGGAAAATCAGATGGAGTCGAACTCTTCTAGCGACGATAGCCTTAATAACGATGGGGAAGGTGTTATTGACATCGGTACCAACTTCGACACTGACGATGTTAATTTCACCGAGCGTAAAATGGAATTTTACGTTGAGCATGCTAAGTTAGGAAAGCTTACTCTCGGTCAGGGGGACACCGCCTCCAATAGCACCGCTGAAGTGGATCTGTCCGGTACCGACGTCGTCAACTATTCCTCTATTGTCGACATGGCCGGCGGTTTCTTTTTTCGTACCGGCGATGATGTCGTTGTCGACTCAGTTGGGGATGTTTTCAGCAACTATGATGGATTAAGCCGCCGCGACCGCATCCGTTACGACACGCCCGCGTTTTTCGGGTTCTCTGGTTCAACCAGTTACATGAACGGTCAAACATATGATTTTGCCTTGCGCAGTGCCCATGAATGGCAAAACTTCGGCCAACTGTCGGCCGCTATAGGTTATGTTCCGGGTAATAACCAGCGGGATGAATATAGCCAGTTTGACGGTTCGATCTCATTTCTGCACAACTCGGGTTTGAATCTCACCTTCTCCCATGGCATCAGGGACTTTGACGTGAGGGACTCGGATGATGGTAAAAACTACTATGGCAAACTGGGCTATAAATTCGGTAAATGGGCCTTTTCAGTCGATTACGCCTATTCCGAAAAT
>JASFGM010000437.1:0-3919 GCA_050123755.1 Desulfobacterales bacterium | reverse complement strand
AGCCGATCACGAGTGAAAAAGCCATACCGACGCCGGCCATCATTTCCATGCCCGACTGGCAATCATGACGTTTTGGATTAAGAACGGCCACGGCGGGAGGAATTTTTTCAGAGATCAAATGATGATCGGTAACAATCACATCAATTCCAGAATCGCGGGCGGTGATAATGGCGTCATGGCTGCTGGAGCCGCAATCGGCGGTGATAATCAGCTGTATCCGGTTGGGCAGGGCGGTGTCGCTGATATGATGGGTTTGCAGGCTGTATCCTTCTTTCATTCGATGGGGGATATAGGCAGACACTTTGGCTCCGATTCCCCGCAAAAAATCCAGAAGTACGGCCGTGGCGGTAATGCCGTCAACATCATAGTCACCGAATATTAAGATATTTTCATTATCTATAATCGCGCGGTAAATACGCTCAACCGCAACATCCATGTCTTTCAGGCTGAATGGTGTGCGAACCGCACTCAAAGGGGAGGTGATAAAGCTTGAGGCCTCCCGGGCGGATGTCAAGTTGCGGTTGACAAGAATGGTCGCTGTGATCGGATGGCAATGTAATTGAGCACCCAAATTGTGAACGGCTTCGGCGTCCGGCTTCAGTATTTGCCATTTTTTTTCCATTGACGGCCCTATACCGTATCATCGCAGATTGAACAACCTAAAATTGGTCAAACCCGCAGGTGTTTTTTATTGCAAATAATTTGGATGTGGTTATACTCTTTAGCACCTCTTTTTAATTGCCCACCACGCGCCTGATAGTTGCATTGATCAGCGTTTATCAGCTCATCAGGGCGATAGTTTAATTATGGTTTTATGTTTTTAACAATCAGGTTTCAGGTGTCAGGTTTCAGTGTTCAGCATCGACCCGGAGAAGTGTCAGCAGATCAATTCCGACACCTGACACCTGACAGCCGACACCTGAAACCTGATAATTGCTTTTGTGCCAACAGGAAATTTTGAAATCAATAACCAAGCAATACCGGGTGGATCGCAGAGAAATCGCTTTTCTAAAATTTATTTTGGAAGCCTATGATGGCATTGCTACGCTAAAAACGGAGGATGCCATTCGGGGGGTCATCACATTTCACATCGCACCCGGTTGCGAAAAACAGTTCGCGGAAATTTTACAGGATTTAAAAAAAGACATCATGATCGAACCAGAACAAATGAAGTATCTTTATCTACATACAATCGGCTGCCAGATGAATGTATATGATTCGGAGCAAATCGCCATGCGGCTGGCACCTTTAGGATATGAACAAACCGCTTCGATGGATGCGGCCGATTTGATTATCATTAATACCTGTACCGTCCGGGCCAAGGCCGAACAAAAAGCCTTTAGCTTACTGGGCCGGCTTGCAAGGATCAAGCGCAATAAGAGAGGGCTGATTATCGGGGTCGGTGGCTGTGTGGCCCAGCAAGAAGGTCAAAAAATTCTGGAACGCATGCCCTCCATTGACCTTGTTTTTGGTACCCGCGCGATTGACAGGCTCCCGCGCCTTGTTCAACAAATCGAAGCCAGACAATGCCGGATCGTTGATGTCGATATGGATGAAGTCCCGCATATCCCTGAATCTTTTGTCGGATCCCGGACTGAGCGTCAGGTCTCCAAATTCGTTACCATCATGCGGGGTTGTGACAACTATTGCGCTTACTGTGTGGTCCCCTTTGTCCGCGGAAGAGAAACCAGCCGTGAGCCGGAAAGCATCATTCGAGAAATCCGTGTGCTGGTTGAAAACGGTGTGAAGGAAGTCACCCTGCTGGGACAAAATGTAAACAGTTATGGTAAAAAACAGAGCTTATGCTCATTTCCTGAGCTTTTAGCAAGGATAAATGAGATCGAAGGGCTTTTAAGAATTCGATTTACCACATCCCATCCTAAGGATTTAAGCTCGGACCTTATCATGGCTTTTAGAGATTTTGATAAATTGTGTCCCCATATTCATCTGCCGGTTCAGTCAGGTTCAAACAGGATATTAAGGCATATGAACCGTAAATACACCATAGAGCAGTACCTTGACAAAGTGGCGAAACTACGGGATACTTGTACTGGTATAGCGATTACATCAGATATGATTGTCGGCTTCCCGGGAGAAACGGAGGCTGATTTTGAAAAAACCTTGGAACTTATAAAAACAGTGGAATATGACGGACTATTTGCCTTTCAGTATTCTGATCGTCCCCGCGCCCCGTCTGTTAAACTGCCCCATAAGATTTCCGAGCCGCTAAAGAGAGAACGGCTGCAGACCCTCCTGGATTTACAGGAGAAATTTACGAAAAGAAAAAATAAGGTCTTGGTCGGTTCCACTCAGTGGGTTCTGACCGATGGGTTGAGCAAAAAGCAAGTATCCGGCCAAGCGGATGCCGCCAACCAGGCGTTGCAGTGGACGGGTCGCACGCCTTCGAACAAAATTGTCAATTTTTATCTGGATGGATATGCGGCCGCCAATCAAAGCTTAGCCGGCCAATTAATTGGTGTCCGTATTGATAAAGCCTTTTCGCATTCACTGTTTGGCAAAGCGATAGGCGCCGAGCCTTCCTCAGCGGGAGGGTTGAAAGGAGTTGAAAATTATGTTGCATAAGGTGAGCATAGCCGGTTTGACAATGGATCCGGCCTCGAACACACCGATTATCATATTGAAATCGGAAGAGAACGACCAGGCGATTCCGATTTGGATCGGATTGCTGGAAGCAACTTCAATTGCATCGGCCCTCCAAAATATTAAATATGAACGTCCGATGACCCACGATCTTTTCAAAAATTTCACAAAACGCTTAAATATATCAATCTCAAAAATTGAAGTTTGTGATTTAAAAGATAACACCTTTTACGCAAAAATCCATTTTCTTTCCAAGGATGGAAATTTTGAAATGGATGCGCGACCCAGCGATGCGATTGCCCTGGCGCTTCGATATGACGCCCCTATCTATGTGGCGGATGAGGTCATGCAAAAATCGAAAATGGGGGATGGTGAAGCAGAGGTGTTGGATACCAGCGAAGAAGGTAAGAAATGGGCTGACTATCTGGAAAACCTTTCACCGGAAGATTTCGGCAAATTCAAGATTTAGTTTCATCCATACCCGAACGTTTTTTTGACAACCTCTATAAAGCCAGCGCCGGAAGCCTTGCTCCGGCGCTTTTTTTATAATGCCTGCCGCCCGCCATGAATTTAGCCTGTTATTTTCGAGTCTAACATTTTTCATTCTGTTAGAAAATTACAAAAAATGGACGATTTCGAAAGTTTCGTTTTGCAGCCAGAATTGTTCATAACCTGTTGATAACTTTGGATCCGACTAAAATACTTAAAAATTATATGCTTTCGCATAAGCAACTGAATTTAAATATTTTATCGATTCGGCTGATTTTTTATATTTAAATTTCAATCAGATACATTTTGTTGATAACTTACGCAATTCGATACTTAAAAATCGTCGTAATCCGGTTTGACACCTGCTCCGCTTTATCTAAATATAGTTACAAACACGATAGCCTATTTTCCTTCCTAAAGGACTCAAGTTCGACAGGTGCGGCGCTAATGACATGCGTCGGCGTATAAAAACGAATCAGAATTAAATTGTTCAATTGACCGATGTCTGCTGTCAACGGATGTTGATTGGGTCTGCACCGTTGGAGCTGTTCAATAGAGCGGAGATGTCCATATATTGTGTTTGGAAAAGCCCGCTACACAACATATTGTTGACAGAAGACGTTTTCTAGGGTATTGTATATGAGGTTATCAGAACAAGCAGTGATCAAGATTTTAAACACCAAACTGCTGTTAGGGAAGGAAGCATGTGCACCATTTTAGTTATCGATGATGAAAAAGGGATTTTGAGCGTGATCGAAGCAGCCCTAAGAAGATTCGGCCATGACGTCGAAATAGCGCTCGACGGGATTGAAGGTATTAAGAAATTTGA
>JASFGM010000436.1:0-3921 GCA_050123755.1 Desulfobacterales bacterium | reverse complement strand
CTTAGCGCTATATTTATCCAAACATCCGTATTTGGAAGACTTCGCCCATTCTCCATCCTGTGCCCTAATAAAAGTTACGACTCAATCCTATTACATGGTCAAAAATTTTCAAAATGTTATGGAGCTTCATGTCGACTGATGCACTGGATTATATCGCCTGAAAATATCAATCGAAAGGATCTTCAGCGGGTCGGCGGAAAAGGCTATGCGCTGGCATTGCTGGTCAAGGGCGGCTTCAGGGTTCCCAAAACGGTTTGCGTCACCAGTGAAACCTATAACGAATATGTTGCTCAGACCGGCCTGCGTGAACGCATTCTGTTGGAGCTGAATCGAAAATCATTGACCGATATGCGCTGGGAAGAAATATGGGATTGCGCCACGCGCATTCGCAACCTCTTTCTGCGTAAGCCGATTCCTTTCGAAATAGAAAAAGAATTAAAAGAGATAATCGAAGCTCAATTTATGGGGAAAAGCGTCGTCGTTCGATCATCGGCACCGGACGAAGATGCCGCATCTGCATCTTTTGCCGGTTTGCACGAGTCCTATGTGAATATAAAAGGTGTGGATGAAATTTTGGACCACGTAAAAAAAGTCTGGGCATCTTTATGGTCTGATGCCGCTTTGCTATATCGCCAGGAGATCGGGCTGGATGTCAAAAAAAGCTCGATGGCGGTGGTCATTCAGGAGATTATCGTCGGCGATAAATCAGGGGTCGCATTTTCAAAAAGTCCAAATGACGACTCCCAGGGAATTGTTGAATCTGTATATGGTTTAAATCAGGGTTTAGTAGACGGTGCCGTCGAACCCGACCGCTGGATAATGGCCCGCAAGGATCGCACCGTCATCTCCCATACACCGGCCGAGCGCACGCAGTGGATGATTCCGGACAAATCCGGGGTGCAGCGTGCCGTTTTGCCGGATGAGGTTGCAAATCGTCCGCCGCTTAACGCTCAGGAGGTCATCCGCGTTTTTAAACTGGCGCTCGATGCTGAAGGTTTTTTCAAATCCCCCCAGGATCTGGAATGGACTTTTCAAAAAAATGATTTGTACGTACTCCAGTCCCGTCCGATAACCACATTATCATCGCAAAAAAAAGATGACAGCCGCAGCTGGTATTTGAGTTTACACCGCAGTTTTGAGAATCTAAAAGCACTCAGAGAAAAAATTGAAAACGAACTGATACCGGGCATGATTTCCGAAGCCGAAAAATTGGCAGGGGTGCCGCTTGACAAATTGCCGGATAAAGAATTGGCTGCGGAGATCGATCATCGCTGGCAGGTCAACCAAAAATGGACCAATATCTACTGGGAAGAATTTATACCGTTTGCGCACGGCGTTCGTCTCTTCGGCCAGATTTATAATGACAGGATCCGCCCGGAAGATCCATATGAATTTGTTGATTTGCTGACGCGCACCGAGATGGCAAGTTTGGAAAGAAATCAAATGCTAGGGGATCTGGCGGAGATGATTCGAAAAAACCCAGCCCTTGCGAAAGATTTAGCCGCCGGCGATTATGCGGGTCTTGATACGCAGTTTTTAGAAGGGGTGGATCGATTTATTGAAAAATTTGGTGATCTCACCTGTGCGGTTACCGGCGGGACGCAATGTGAACAGACGTCAGATTCGCTCTATAAGATTTTGCTCGAGATGGCAGCGCATCCACCGACTAAAACCGGTCAGCGCAAATTAGGAGATAAAGACACGCTCAGGGAAAACTTTTTGAATGCTTTTGAGGGCGAACAGAAAAAACAGGCTGCGGAGTTACTTGATCTTGGCCGCAGCAGTTATCAGCTGCGGGATGACGACAATATTTATTTGGGCAGAATAGAGGCGCAGTTACTTGCCGCCCTGCGCGAAGCCCGACAGCGAATTGATGATTATCAGGCCGGACGCATGCGGCAAAAAATTTCCGATGAACTCATCCAGATGGTTGAAAATTTGGATCATCGGCCTCAGTTTCAATCGCCCTATCAGCCACAACCGGGTGACGGCTTTGTGGTTCAACCCCGACAGCTTATCGGCCAGCCTGCCGGACCGGGATTAGCCAAAGGGCCTGCCCGGGTGATCCAGAAAACGGCCGATTTGTCCGAATTCAGATACGGTGAAATTTTAATCTGCGACGCTGTGGACCCGAACATGACCTTTGTGATTCCCCTGGCGGCCGGAGTCGTTGAAAGAAGAGGCGGTATGCTGATCCACGGAGCGATTATTGCCCGAGAATACGGCCTGCCCTGTGTCACCGGCATCCCTGATGCAACCGGTCTGATTGAGAATGGGAATGAAGTTACTGTCGATGGGTATCTGGGAATCGTCACGATCGGCTCTTCCAATCTCTAATGCGGACGTTCAACCGATTGGAAATGGGCCTCCTGGAATCCATTTAGCAAAAGAAAGGAGCGAATCTTAACACATAGGATTTCTGCTTCGGAATGATTGATGAATTCGGTTAGATGGGGGTGAGCAGTCAAAAGTTTAGCCTGAACCTTTTTTCGTTTTACTTCACTTTCGATTGCCGAGTACACGCCCTCTATGGTAAGCGCTTTTGCCTTGAAGCGGGGCGATGTCTCGCGGGTATCGATGAGAAGACTTACCGATGGATTTTTTACCAAATTTTCATATTTGTTTGTATTTTTGTGTGTCACCATATAAATTTCCTCACAATGTTCATCGGTGACATAAGCCATCAGCGAGCAATATGGTTTGCCATCGGCCACTGTTGCCAGGACACAAATATTTTTCTCTTTGGCAAGGGCCTTCATTTCTTTGAGCATCATCTGATCTCCGAAGCCGATATTTATTATATTGGTTTTGTTTGATTATCATAGTTAAGCCTTTCAGGAAATCGAAATTTTGTAATAATGGTCTCTTATTTGGGGAACGGAAGCAAGGGAGGTGCCACATGCAGCAACGCGTAAGGTTGGGGATCAGCTCCTGCCTGCTGGGAAATTCAGTGCGCTGGAATGCCGGCCACAAGATGGATCGATTTTTAACCAACACATTGGGTCAGTTTGTCGATTATGTTCCGGTTTGCCCGGAGGTTGAAGCCGGATTCGGAGTCCCCCGGGAATCGATGCGTCTGGTGGGAGATCCGGAAAATCCGCGTTTAATAACGTTTAAGACCAAAACTGATCAAACGGATCGAATGCTTGACTGGGCCAAAAAGCGGGTAAAAGAGCTGGAAAATGAAGACCTGCACGGCTTTATTTTCAAAAGCGACTCTCCCAGCAGCGGGATGATACGGGTCAAGGTCTATACCGAAAAGGGCATGCCGGTCAAAAAAGGGGTGGGCATGTTTGCCCGGGAATTTATGGCGCATTTTCCGCTGATTCCCGCAGAAGACGACGGGCGGCTAAATGATGCCAGAATCAGAGAAAATTTTATCGAGCGCATTTTTTCCTTACGACGCTGGCGGGAGACCATCGCCAAAGGTAAAAGCATGGGCCGGCTGGTTGACTTTCATACCCGCAACAAGCTTTTAATTCTTTCACACAGCCCCAAGCATTATTCGGTTATGGGCAAACTGGTGGCGGAAGGCAAGAAGATGCCGATGAAAGAATTGTACATGCAATATGAGGCCACTTTAATGGCGTCATTGACCTTCAAGACGACACCCAAGAAAAATCTGAATGTGCTCCAACACCTGATGGGATATTTTAAGAAACAGTTGACCAAAGACGAAAAGCAGGAGCTGCTGGATGTATTCAACCAGTACCGGCAGGAATTCGTGCCGCTCATTGTGCCCATTACGCTAATCAACCATTATGTTCGTAAATACGATCAGCAGTATTTGAAATTGCAGACCTATCTGAATCCGCATCCGGTGGAGCTCAAGTTAAGAACCCATGTTTGAATTGGTTTGAAAACCTGGCGGTTTTCAAACCAATTCAGGTTGTTTTTAAGATCTGATCTAAGAGGAACTTT
>JASFGM010000435.1:0-3923 GCA_050123755.1 Desulfobacterales bacterium | reverse complement strand
GGGAAAGATCGCTCGAAAGTCATATGGTGTCAAGAGACCGCGAAAGAAAAAGAAAAAAGACGAACAAAAAAATTAGCTCGGACTCAAATAAATTTTAAATCTCCAACCGGTAGGCCCACGGTATGGAATCGTGCCGTTCGAAATTTAAGGCTCCAGCGGGTATTTTCTCGTGAGACCCCACAATAAGCCAACCATCCGGCGCAAGGGCCTTGATAACCTTGTTCAGGCCCTCTTTCTTTTTGTGATCCTTATAGTAGGTCAAAAGATTGTTTCTTAAGAAGATAATATCAAATGCAGACCCGGGTGGATCTGCGAAAATATTCCGAACCCTCCAATCAAGGCCCTTTTTAAGAAACGCCTTTACCCCGAAATGATGACCGCTTTTTCTGATATTAAAATAGTGTTCTCGAACATCCTGCGGAACCTCCTTCAAGCTGCTTTGGGTGTATATTCCTGCCCGGGCATTTTCGATATAATCCGGATGCATATCGGTGGCCGTTATTCCGAGGTCGGGCGCGTCAACATATTCTCCGATGAAGCGATCCCAGATAATCTTGAAACTGTAGACTTCTTCTCCACGGGCACAACCCGCTGACCATACCCGCAATATTTTCTTTTCGGTTTGTATCATACGGGGCAAAATTTCTTCTGCCAGGTCATGCCAGAGTTTGCGATCCCGAAAAAACCGGCTGATGGAAACCGTCATCCGCCTTTCAGATTCCTGCCGGGCCATATCGTTTTCATCTAACAAATCCAGATAGACTTCTATATTTGGACAACGTAGTTCCTGCATATGCCGGGATATGCGTTTTTTAACGCCTTTTCTAACTTTGCGGTAGCCGGTCCATGAATAATTGAACCGATCAAGGAGCTGTCGAAACTGTTCATCATGCATAAGTTTAAATTTACGCTGGGTTTTGCGGTTATTCAAGAGAATAAATCAGGATCTGGGGTACGAAAGTAGCCTACTCCGCCGAATTCGCTTCGGCTACGAAGACCGGCTTGAAGTAATGGCGTGTTGAAAGTCCTTGCACCAAGGCACTGATCACGGTAATAAATAATGGGTGTTTATAAGAAAACCTATTTCATAATACGGAGACCAATAATGGACCAAAAGGTGCGCGATGCGATTTATGAGGCGGTCAAAAAAGAGCCTTTCGCGAAAGCCATGAAGATAAATCTAGTGGAATTGGAGCTGGGCGCTTCAGCAGTAGAAATGATCTATAATCCCACCCATATGAACAATATCTATGAGCGCGCCCATGGCGGTGCTTTGTATGCACTTATTGATGAAGCCTTTGAAACCGCCGGCCAGACCGACGGCACCATCGCAGTCGCGCTGAATGTGAATGTAACCTACGTTTCAAGTCCTGATCCGGGTGTGCGGCTGCGGGCAGAGGCGAAATGTATCAGCCAGACCAAAAAGACTGCCAGTTATGATATACGTGTCACAGATGAAAAGAACAATTTGATCGCCACCTGCGCTGCGCTGGCATACCGGACCGGCAAACCGATTCCGTTTTTATAACAAGCAAGTATTTAATGTTCATATAGGGGAGAAAAATGAAACTTGCGCGCATTGAACACAAAGGCCGACTGGCAATAGGGAAAACAGGGACGCCACGCGCTATCGGACCGATAAATGCGGCTGATGTGGTTGAAGTTGAAATAGAAGGTATCGGCCGGCTCCGGAATCCAGTAAGTGCATACGGAGGCAAACGGCTCTATCTGGAAACGTGCCCATTTTCAAAGATAATATTATGATCGAAGTAGGATCATTGCTACCATTTAGCTTTTTTTCCATACTTGTTTTTTACGGCCCGTTTAAAGGATATCTCGGCAGCATCGACAACTAAAATCTTCGGATCCGGTACACTGGCCACATACCGGCGGTATGAACCCCATCCATCCGGATGCGTCTCCGGATGATCCGCATTACTCGGCTCGATTACCAATGTGGCTGCAAAGCCTGCCATGACGCCCAACCGGGGCATGAAATCAACTATCTCCTCGATGTTAAATCCAATCAGAGATGAATCCCGCGATGTCACTTGCTCAAGTCCATTATACACTGCCGGAGTGCTCCATTTTTACAATTCCAATATTTCAGTATGGGTAAGACGCTGCGGATCTAATTTATCCTTTGACATTTTATTCTCCCTAATCTGTAAACGGTACCACAAAATTTTTCTTGACAATCTATACCAGATAAGGCATGAATTGTCCAATATACTGAAAGTTATTCACATATGTGAACAAAAAATTTCCATAACATCTCCCTAACACTAATAGTCTTTTTCTATCTTTTTAAAACGAAATCAGAAGCCCTTTTGGAATCGCAAGAACATGAAAAGAGCAAACACTAAAGAACTCCCTATTCAGACTCAAGAACCCATCGGAGCCGTGAAATCAGTTTATCGGACTGTTAAAATCCTAGAGGCATTTAATGCCGATGAGGGCATGACGGTCACTGAGATCAGCAAGCGATTCAACTTCCCAAAGAGCAGTGTCCATCAAATCCTGAATACACTGACAAATGAAAATATGCTGGCCAAGGACCCGGTGACCAGCAAATATTATCTTGGCATAAAACTGTTTACCTTAGGAGACAAAGCACGTGCCAATCTCGAGATCCGTAAAGTGGCCGAACCGTTGCTGAAAGAACTGAAATACAAATTTAATGAAACCGTTCACCTGACCGTACTCGACAACGACGAAGTGCTCTATGTGGAGTGTCTTGAATCCAGCAAACTACTGCGAACCTTTTCAGTACTTGGATATAGAGCACCCTTGCATTGCACGGCGGTCGGAAAAGCATTAATGGCCCATCTTTCTGAAGAAGATCTCAATCGTGTTATTCAAACCAAGGGTTTGACCAAATTCACTAAAAATACGATTACGGATAAAAAGCGTCTGCTGAAAGAATTAAAGTCAGTGGTCAAAAAGGGATATTCCGTGGATAACATCGAGCACGAACAGGGGGTGCGTTGTGTGGGAGCACCGATTCGAAATCACAAAGGCGAGGTGTTTTCCGCAATCAGTGTGACCTGGCCTTCCCAGCGTCTCAAGCTCAATCGGATACCTCAGATTGCCAAAACTGTTATTGCCACGGCCAATGAAATATCTCGCAGGCTGGGATATAAGATGATGCCAACATAGCACCGAAACTGATTATTCGATTATGATCGCACAATGTATTTCCCTGAATACAGTTTTCAGGGAGATTTTGAAATGGGGTAATGGAAACAAAACATTTCATCAAAAGGAGGTCGTTATGAAAACAAAATTTTTTACTATCGCCACCATTATTTTATTAATAACCGCCTCTTCTGTTGCTGCCGCTGATAAAGTGACACTCACTTTTTCATCAGTCAGCGTTCCGGGAGATGCGCATACGCGAGCAATGCAGATGTTCAAAATGACGCTTAAAAAACTCTCAGACGGACAAATGGATGTTGATGTTTATCATTCGGGACAGCTTTTCTCACAAGAGGCTGAAATAGCTGCTGTGCGACGAGGCACTATCGACCTGGCATACACATCCGCTGGATGGAATGCTGAGTTTGTACCTTATCTGTCAATGCTTGGCGCTGTTTATACCTTTAGCGGATACAATCACATGACAAAAGTATTGAATGGCGAAATTGGAAAAAAAATATTCGATGATGTGGCCAAAGCTACCAACGCACGTCCTTTAGCAGCATTTTATCTTGGCACCCGTCAGCTAAATCTCGTTGAAAGAGTCGGACCGGTTCGCCATCCCAAAGACATGAAAGGTGTAAAACTGAGAACGCCTGGTAGTCCCACCTGGATAGCACTCGGTAAAGCGCTCGGCGGAAATCCGACTCCTATGTCATTTACCGAAGTTTACATGGGACTGAAAACCGGGGTCATTGAAGGCCAGGACAATCCGCTACCCACAG
>JASFGM010000434.1:0-3925 GCA_050123755.1 Desulfobacterales bacterium | reverse complement strand
GAGGACGAAGGGCTTTAATCAGGAGGTAGGAATGAAGACAGCAAATCGATTAAATGACTTTGAGGCTTATTTGGGTACGGCAATGAATCTCATTCTTACCAAGATGAAGGAGGAAGGTAAGGATGTAATCAACCTCGGGCTTGGTGACCCTGATGTTATTCCACCGGAACACATGCGCAAAGCCTTGGCTGATGCGTGCTATGATGAGAACTCTCATCATTATCCCAGTTTCTACTCCCCGCTGCCCCTTAAAGAAGCCATTGCCGGATGGTACGAAAAGCAGTACGGCGTCAAGTGTGATCCACAAAACGAAATCTTGCCGCTCCTGGGATCAGCCGATGGTCTGTTTCATATCCACACTTGCTTGCTAGATCCGGGTGATGTCGCCTTGGTGCCTGACCCTTGCTACCCGGCTTATATTGCCGGAGTCATCATCGCCGGCGGCGTGATCGAACATATGCCGCTGTTAAGAGAAAACGGTTTCTTGCCGGACCTAGATGCAATTACTCCGGAAATAGCCCACCGCGCCAGGTTAATATGGGTCAACTATCCCAACAATCCGACGGCTGCCCATGCCGACGGCGATTTTTATTTTCGCCTGGTGGATTGGGCCAAAAAATTTGATATTGCCGTGATTTCGGATAATCCTTATTCCGAGGTCTGTTTTGACGGTTACTGTGCACCGTCGTTTTTGCAGGTCCCTGAAGCCAAGGAAGTCGGCATCGAATTCAATTCGTTGTCTAAAGCGTTTAACGCCTGCGGTTGGAGAACCGGTTTTATGGTCGGCAATCCGGAAATTATCGCTGGGATGACGAAGATTAAATCGCATTCCGACCGCGGTATGTTCTATCCACTACAGGTGGCGGCCACCGAAGCACTCAATGGTTCGAACGAATTCATGCAACAGCGTAATTTGATGTACCAGGAACGGCGGGATGTTGTTATCAAGGGTCTTCGAAGCTGCGGCATTGACGTTGACAGCCCCAAGGGAACTTTTTACATCTGGGCGCCATTACCGGAAGGTATTAAGAATTCCAAGGACTGGTGCTTCAAAGTTTTAGATGAAATCGCAGTCTGGATGATCCCGGGCTCCATGTATGGCAAATATGGTGAAGGATATTTTAGGATCGCCCTCACTCATCCGGCCGATCGATTAGCTGAAGCTATGGATCGGCTCGGTAAATTTTTATCATAACAAAGAAATTTGGATAGCCTAAAGATAGGAAACCCTTTTTAAGATCCTAATCACGTATAGACCTCTAAGATTGGCAGGAAGAAAATGAAAATTGTTGTAGTGGGAGGGGTGGCCGCTGGCATGAGTGCTGCCGCAAAAGCGAAAAGGACAGATAAGGACTTATCGATCGTTGTGTATGAAAAAACTGATACTGTATCTTTTGGAGCGTGTGGACTTCCATATTTTGTTGGTGATTTTTTCTCGAATCCGGACTACATGATAGCGAGAACTGCTGAAAATTTTCAAAAAAATGGCATCGATGTGAATATCAATCACGAAGTCATAGCGGTAGACTTCGAAAAGAATAAAATTACGGTTAAAAATCTAAAAACTAAGCATGTTTTTGAAGACAGTTATGACAAGCTCTTGATTACTACCGGCGCAAGGGCAGATATACCGCCGATAGAAAATGTAAAATTAGAGAATGTATTCACGCTTAGAACCATGGAAGACGGACTTAAACTAAAGGAATATGCTTTGGAATCACAAAACCAAGATGTTGTCGTCATAGGAGGCGGATATATCGGGATTGAAGTCATTGAGGCGATGAAAAAACTTGGAAAAAATATCAGACTCATACAGCTTGATGAAAGGATTCTTCCAGAAACATTTGATAAAGAGATGACAGATATATTGGAAGAAGAGATAAGAAATCATGGAGTCAAACTGCATCTGGGTGAAACGGTTAGTGAATTCATCGGTGAAAAAAAGATCCAAGAGGTCATATCAGAAAAAGGTCGATACCGTGCTCACATGGTTGTTATCGCTACCGGTGCGAAACCGCAAACTGAGTTTTTGGGAAATTCTGCCATAAGAAAACTTCCAAATGGGGCCATAGTGATTAATGCTTATGGAGAGACTAATATTTTAGGCGTTTATTCTGCGGGAGATTGTGCCACTGTTCCACATCGCATCTTGGGCCATGACTATATTCCTCTTGCGACGACTGCAAACAAACTAGGTAGAATCGTTGGAGAAAACCTTGGGGGTAAAAAAGTCAAATTTCAGGGGACCCTTGGATCGGCTGCAGTTAAGGTAATGGACCTTGAGGCAGGTAGAACCGGAATCACGGAGGTACAGGCTCAGGAAAGAGGATTGAACTGTAAGACGGCTTTTATCAGCGATAAAAACCAGACGAATTACTATCCGGGGCAATCGTCCATATATATTAAACTGATTTACGATGCAGATAGCAAGGTAATCCTTGGAGGCCAAATTGTTGGTAAAAAGGGAGCCGTGCTTAGAGTGGATGTCCTTGCTACTGCAATATATCATAAGATGACGACAAATGAATTGGGAATGCTGGATTTGTGCTATGCCCCACCATTTGCAAGAACCTGGGATGCACTGAATGTGGCGGGAAATGTCGTCAAGTAAGGCTACGCTATCTCCCTCATTTTTATTCACTTAAGGAATATGGATCCTCTTGCATTTTTGCATCCATGGATTTTGGGCATGTAGAGTAGTTTAAGTTGAACACTTAGGTGACGCACTTAACGATGTACTTTCTGATGAAAAGGTTTGTGATGTATCCTGTGGGATAAGTTCTTCCGGGATAAAAAAATGATATTTTTCATTTAATCCAAGCTCTTTTACAATCTTGATACCGAATCCAAGCGCTTGGATGTCCATGTTCAAATTGGGTTTTCTTAGGTCTCCAGCAGGCAACCCTAATGCTTTCATAAGTGATTTTATTGGAACCGGATTTATGTTTGAATAGTTAAAAAAGAGGAGCGGTGAAATCTTTAAATATGTTTCTCGGCAGTTGAGCGCATCTTCAAAGGATTCCCAAGGTTTAGATATTATTGCCATTTCTTGTGGAGCCACATTCCCACTCACATTGGCCGTTCCGTGCCCCCCAAGCGCCATTACGGGTATTATTAAACCTAAGTTTGGGGAGTCGCAGCACATTAAGGAAATATCTTTTTTAGCAGCTAATATTTTAGAAATCTGATTCGCCCGCCCCATAGCTTCCTTATCAATTATAATATTTGGATGGTCGGCTAATTTGATAATCGCCTCAGCCGGAAGATCTGTCCCCACTCTAGTTGGATTATTATAAATTCCAATAGGGATTGAACTCGCATCCGCCACTTCAATATAATAGCGAATCGCAGCTTCCACAGATGGGACCATATAGGATGGCACCGTAATTATAGCGCCATCGGCCCCTTCATCAGCAGCGTATTTTACCATCTCAATGGTTGCTTGCGTTGTATTACCGGTACAGCCGTAAAGTTGCAACATTTCACCACTTTTATATTTCAGCGTTTTTGATATTATTTCTTGCCTTTCTTCAATTGAGAGAGTCGAGACTTCTCCCGTTGAACCCATAATTAAAACTGCACTTGTATCATTAGTTGCTTGGAAATCTATTAATGTTTTGAAACCATCTAAGTCGATTTTTCCATTTTTATTAAATGGTGTTATCAACGCTACAAAAGACCCTTTTATGATTAATTTGCCCATTTTAAATCCCCCTCCTAATTTACTGTGCCTTGCTATAAACTGTAATCAATAGATACCTGTTTAGCCAAATTTTAGCCCTATTTTTCTCAGGCTCCAGAGAGATTGTCAAGCTATGCTACCCGGAAACAGGCATAATGTGACTTTCCATATTTGGTTTTGGATAGCTTAACGTAATATTCACGGTGATGGCTTTTATGATATCGGCTACCGGAGCCCACAACG
>JASFGM010000433.1:0-3926 GCA_050123755.1 Desulfobacterales bacterium | reverse complement strand
CACGTCCGGCGGTGTTAGGATGGCGGCGCCTGCAAAAAACAAGAGCAGGGCATATTTGCGGTTTCGTTTTAGAAAATCAACCGAAACGATGCCCAGCCGTGCCAAAAATGTTAAAACCATCGGAAGTTCAAATACCAGCCCGAAAGCCAATAACAGTTTGGCCGAAAAAGCCAGGTACTCTTTCATGGATGGAAGGGGTCGGATGGATTCGGTGGCGAATCCTAAAAAGAATTTAAATCCCCAGGGAAACACGATAAAATAACCAAAAAGCGCTCCGGCAATGAAAAAGAATGAGGAAAGGATAACGATGGGAGCCATCATGCGGCGCTCTTTTTGGTACAAGCCCGGTGCGACAAACATCCAGAATTGATACAGGATCACCGGGCTGCCCACCATAATACCGGCCAGGAGGGAAACTTTTAAATAGGTGAAAAACGCTTCAGGCAGGCCGGTGAAGATTAAATGATCGCCCTGCTCCATTACCTTCATCAGCGGGCGTACCAGGATATTAAAAAGAACCTCTTTGAAACCGTAGGACGCCACAAAACCGACACCCACAGCAATAAAGCATTTGATCAGTCGACTCCTGAGCTCATCAAGATGAGACGTAAACGGAATTTTTTCATCCTCATCAACCATCTTTGCGGCTTCCTTTTGGCGGTTCCTTTTTTTCGGTGTCGGCTTCGATTTCTTCTGCGTCCTTAGATGAGCCCCTTTCGGCATTTTTTAATTCATCAGACACCGGTTTCACATTTTCGCTTTTATCTTCACCTTCGGCGTCTTTGCCGTCCGCATCAACGTTGTCCTCTTTTTTCTGCGCCGCTTCCGTCTGCTCTGAACGGCTGAACTCCGTTGGGGCGTCGAGGCTTACGGAATCTTTGATATCACCGCCAAGATCATCAAAGGCCTTTTTTACATCGGTTAAATCTTCGTCGATTTCAATGCTTTCCTTAAACTCGTTGGTTGCTTTTTTAAATTCCCGCAATGTACGACCCAGCGATTTAGCCAGATCCGGTAATTTTTTCGGACCGATGACGATGAGCGCGATCGCCAGGATTAACAGCAATTCGGGCATGCCGATGCCAAACATGGTTTACCTCTGGCTATTTTTAACACAGTTTCAGGTTAAATGAATTTGGTAATTTAAGCTTTGCCAGAAAAGCACTCTAGTACTGGTTTCGGCTAAAAGTGTCAAGGATAACCGGTCGCGGACAGGTACCCGGAGTTCACCATCTTACGTTTATTCTTAACGATATCTTTACAATCAAATTGCTCGTTTTAAATCCGAATTTCGAATATCGAAATCCGAAACAATATCAAAATTCGAAATTATGAATGACCAAAACAAAAAATTTGATATTATTCGGATGAGTAGGCCCTTCGAGTGTTTTGAATTTAGGATTTTTGACATTCGAATTTGTTTCGGATTTCGTGCTTCGTGCTTCGAAATTGCCAAAATAAACAAGCCCAAAAAAACTTTAATATTCAAAAGGTTAAAAGGATAGTCGACATTTTTTAATGGCCTCGGAAACTATTTTGGCTTGTCCGGTTTTAAAATCAGAAAATACAGCTTTCCGGTATGGGCCAGATGTCCGGCGGCTATCTCGGCATAGGGACCGTTGCCCCAGAACAGATCCGCACGACCCGGTCCTCGAATAGCGCCGCCGGTATCCTGGTTGAGCACAAAGCGGTTGCAATCCGCCCAGCTGTCGATCTGACCGGCACTGTCGACAATCGGTTTTTTTGTTTGGATGAAGGCCAGCGCTGCCGGCGGAAAGATCCGTCTGTCCAGCGCAATGGATCGGCCGGGAGTTAACAAAACATTGATATACCCCAGGGGGCCTTCGGACTCCAGTTTGAAAAAGACATAGCTGGGGTTGTAATTAAAAACCGCTGCCATTTCTTCCGGGTGGTCTTGCAAATAGGCCCGTATTTTTTGCATGGACATTTCTTCTTTGGGTATTTTTTGTTCTTCGATTAAAAGGCCGCCGATGGCACGGTAGGGTCGTCCGTTGGTTCCATGATAATGCACATTGATCACCTCTCCGGTGTCCAGAAAGACTTTGCCGGAGCCCTGTATCTGTAAAAAGAACACGTCCACCGGATCTTTAACCCAGACCAATGGCTCGGCTTTGCCGACCAGTGCTTTTTCTTCATCGATTTCCCGGCGATCATGGTATGGCACCACCGTTTGATCGGTGTAGCGACCCACGATGCTCTGCCCTTTGTATTGTTCACTAAAGGGTGAGAGATCAATTTTCATCAGATCCGTCGGCAGGGCGTAAATCGGATACTGAAATTCTTCGTCCCGATCTAAGCGACCGCTTAAATGGGGCTCGTAATAGCCGGTAAACAAGACTTCGCCTTTTTGATTTCTGCCAACCGATTGATAAACGATGTAATTGGAACGGATGAATTTTTTTAAGTCCCTGTTGGAGGGATTCGTTCGGATAAAATCCAGAAAATGCTGCAGCGATTTTGTCAAATGGGCGGCATCAAAACGGTCTTTGCCAAACTGATAGGTTCGGTCGGCCGGCACCCTTTGCAGGTATTCCAGGCTTTTTAAGATGCTGTGTTCCAATCCGTCGAGCTCCAGATCGTCACTAAAATTCGGATAGGAAAAAGTGGAGCAGCGGACCAATGCCAATTCTTCCGGGGGCTTTTTAATGGGGGCCGGACATCCGGCGATCAAAACCGCGAGGGCGGTTGTTAAAACCAGCGCGCATTTGGAATAGAGCGGGATCTTAATTTTCATCGGTTTCTCGGTCTCGAATGGTTGGGGTCTAGGTTTGCTTTTCAAAATTCCAGGATATTCAGCGATTTTATCATTATTTTCGAATATAGGTGCCGCTTTTGCCGCCGGATTTTTTCAAGAGCTGGATCTTTGAGATTGTCATTTCTTTATCATGGGATTTACACATGTCATAGATTGTCAGCGCTGCAACCGAGACGGCGGTGATGGCTTCCATTTCAACACCGGTTTGATCAATGGCGCGCACCGTTGCTTCAATGCCCACGCAGCTTTCAGACGCATCCGGAGAAAAATCAACCTGGATATGGGTTATATTCAAGGGATGGCACATGGGGATAAGTTCCGAGGTTTTCTTGGCGGCCATGACACCGGCAATACGGGCGGTCTCAAGGACATTGCCTTTTTTCACTTTGTGACTTTGAATCAAATCGAATGTTTCCGGATTCATATGGATCGTCCCGCCGGCGACTGCCGTGCGAACCGTCGGCTTCTTTTTGGTTACATCCACCATCCGGACGCGGCCTTCGTCATCGATATGTGTAAATGAAGACATGATCAACCCTCTGAAAAGTAAATTATACCGAATATTATCCGAGTTGTTTGATCGATCGGTTCGATCATCTGTTACTCCACAAAATACTCAGTTTTATCGGTCACCGTAGTTTTTATGGCCTCTAAGGTGTCTTTTAACACCGAAATTACATTTTCTCTTATATCGCCGGCAACAATTAAATGCATGATATCGGCGCCCACCGCAAGATTCTTGTTTTCGACGATGTTTACCTGAATATCGACAATACCGGGCTTTTGCGACTGCTCAATGATGATTTGCTCTAATTTTGCATGATCCACGGCAACTTTGAGTCCTTTGACCTTGCGGCCGTCACGGGCGGTCGCCCGCACCACCCCATTGTGGCATAAGATCATGCCGACTTTTTCGAAATCCGGGTGTCTTTTGATTGCATTCAACATGTTAGCGATGTTCATCTTCTAAATCATTTCCTCCGCGCGCTTTAAATCATCCGGTGTATTGATGTTAAAAAACGAATGCAGATCGGGATCTATTTTGCGTAACACTTTCTCGGAGATCGTTTTAATACGGCTTTTTCGAAACGTTTTTATAATTTTTAGTTTCTCCTGCTCAAGATGGTGCTGCGCCGGCTGGAGACAGCGT
>JASFGM010000432.1:0-3927 GCA_050123755.1 Desulfobacterales bacterium | reverse complement strand
CTATCCCTTAAACCTGACGTGAATCAAAGAAACAGATGTCTTGCGTTTCCTCGCCTATCCGGGCCTGAATCCACTTAAAATGTAACCTTTTCAAGCGGTATGCTGATGGCATCATCCGGGCAGATAATTCCGCACTCGTTGCAGTCTTCGCACAAAAATTCGGTGACCACCGGCCGGCCGTCCTGTACACGGATGGCCTGATCCGGACATACCTCAACACACAAGGTGGATGTATACCCACCGCACATCGTGCATTTATCCATATCAATTTGAGCTGCCATAAGATATCCCCCATAAAATTTGTTCGCTTCACTCACAAATGGAATAATGGAATGGTGGAATGGTGGAATGATGGGTTCAATCGCCCTATTTCATTGTTTTTCCAATATTCCAATGTTCCAATGTTCCATATAGAAGTTCAGCTTATATGACTAAATTAAAAACCAAAAAAATTATCAATCCCCAGAAGTCGGAGGCGGGATCATTCTGCTTTGGACAATTTCATGATCGTTTCGCCCTCTCCTCGCGAAATGGCCTTTTGAAGTTCAATCTTCAAGGGAACATTCATAAAAAGACTGACATCTTCCAGAATGGCCTGGTACATCCGTTCGCGGCACAAAGCGATCTCTTCCATAGGCGCACCGTATTCCTTGGCCCAGGTCGGCCATGGATCGCGGGTACATTTGATGAAAAGTTCGCCGGGATTCTCGCCCTTTTCAACCGAGGCAAGACCGCCTTCCGTGTTCCAGAGTCCGGCCAGGGATCGGGCCAGAATCATCAAGAAGCCCTCCTCGCCCTTGAGCCAATTCATGCGCGGTAGAAAGCTTTTGCCGATATCCTTTCCAAATACTTCAGCCGCCCTTAAAGCGACATCCAGGGGCTTGGTATCTTCACCGGCAAATTCAATCGCAACCTGGCGCCAACGGTAATAGGTTTTACCGATTTCATTCTGGGTGCTATGTAGCGTTCTCCACATCTTGTGTATTTCTTTTTCAGCATCGACTGGCATGGTTAACCTCCTTATTTTATAAACGAATACCGACTCGGTAGCCGTCATGAACAGCACTGGATAAATTACGCGGAATCAGTGCATCCCCGATTACGAAAAGTTCGATACCTTCAGACTGGACCGTCTTTTTCAAACTCTCGTTGGGCCCTCTATCGCTGATCACCACCGTGTCGCATTTGATCGGCCAGCGAACGCCATCATAAGATTTGGCAATAACACCATCATCGGTGACTTCTTCGATGTCGCAATCATTATAGACCGTTATTCCGTTCTGGCGCATGTAGATCATATAACGCCATTTAAAGGAGGGGTTGACATCAAAACCGGCTGTTTTTTCCTTGCCGACAAGGGTCACTTTTTTACCCTGTTTGGCCAGATGTAAGGCACAACCGATTCCCGGTTTACGGTTTCCGTATATAACCACGGTTTCACCGACTTCGGCTTTTGCGTTCATCACATCCAAAAGATTCACAATCCTATCGTCATCGCCTCCAGGCGCCTCAATTTTGGAATAGACCGGGCCGGTCGCCAAAACTACGGTATCCGGCATTTCTTCTTCAATCAGGTCATCGGTTACTTCGGTGCCCAGATGAAAGGTCACGCCGGCCTGTTCGCACATGGCCTGCTGATATTCCACACAGGTCCAGAGCTCATCATCACCGTAAGGTGCGCTTTTGGCCTCATTGAGGGTGCCGCCGATAACATCCCGTTTGTCATATACATGTACTTCGTGGCCTCTGCGGGCTGCTGTATAGGCACATTCGAGGCCCGCCGGACCGGCGCCGACAATCATGACTTCTTTTTCCTCTTCGGCGGATTTGGGATTGGCAAACTCTTCCTGCCATTCATGCGCACAAACCGGATTGATGTAACAGGTCATGGGCGCATCCCGGAATAATCTTGCCAGGCAAAGATTGCAGGCCACACAGTGCCGGATGTCTTCTTCTCTGCCTTCCGCCACCTTCTTGGGCATGTGCGGATCGGCAATCATCGAACGGCATATTTCCCATATGTCCAGCTCACCGGCGCCGATTTTCTCATTTGGGAGACCCGGTTTAAACAAGCGGTACGCCATCTGAATGGGGATATTGACATGCTCTTTGGCCCGTTTGGCCAGATGTATCCAGTTACCCATGGGAATATCCCGGCTGATCACCGGATAAATGGATTCCTGCCACCCCAATGTGCAGCTGATATAATCTGCCCCGGCTTCCTCGGCAATCTTATAAGTCTCCATGGATTCTTCCGGGGTATTGCCCCGCACATCATCCAAAAGCTCTTCGGAACACAGTCGAATTCCGAGGGGGATATCCGGGCCGCAAACTTCTTTAACACCCTGGATGATTTCAACCGCTGCCTGCATTCTGCCGCGAATATCGCCGCCATACTCATCGGTACGCCGGTTGGTATAGCTGGAAATAAAATTGGAAATCAGATACCCCACAATCCCCGATATCTCCATAATGTCAAAACCGGCTTCGAGTCCCCGCCTGGCAGCATCAACGTGCTCTTGAACCACCTGTTTGACATCGGCATTGCTCATCTCCTCCACAGGCTTAAAGATACGCAAGCGCTGGGGAACGGCGGAGGGCCCATGGCAATAATCCGTTTCGACGGCCCCCACGCGGCCACAATCCATCAATTGAAAACCGGCCACCGCTTTCTGTTCATGGATTGCATCGGCGATCCGTTTTAATCCGGGTATGAACTTATCATCCCAGGCCGCCGCCTGGCCGATATACCCCTGGCCCTGACGTTTCTCATCCATGTAAACACCCTGCATGAAGCACAGGCCGCCGACAACACCTATGGCTCTCTGGCGCATATACTCGACCCCGGCATCGGTGACGAACCCGTCATGGCCATTCAAGTTGTCTTCGGTCGCCGCATACTTGATCCGATTGGGTATCATGAGATTACCAATTTGAATCGGCTTGAACAGGTGGGGGTATGTTTTGGCCCCCGGGTAATCCGAATAATCCCATTCAAATAGTGTTTTGGCCATTTCTCATCCTCCTTTGTATGTTTCAGTTCAAATGAACGGTTGAATTTGAGCGTTTTGCTTTGAACGCACTAACGATTAGATTGAAGGTATTGTCCAAATTATCAAACAATGAATAGGACATGTCTTTTAACAGCCAGCGGGTAATGATGTGATCCATGGTTCCAACAAATATATCGCGCGCGATACGAGAATCGAGATCCGATTTCATTTCGCCGGTTTTTAAACCCTCTTCAAATATGTCGACCAGATAGGAATAAAGTTTTTTAACGTTGGCATAAACTTCGGTGTTTAAAAAATTAGCGTTGGTTTTCAGAAAAAGGTAAACGATTTTAGCATCTAACGGGGCCTGTTCGACCCGCCGCAGGTACCACCATAAATATTTCCGCAATTTGTTTTCCGCTCCCTGGACTCCAAATAATTGTTCATCTAAATCCTTGAGCAACTCGGAGACCCATAGATCCGGAATTGTCAGCAGCAGATCTTCTTTGCCCTGGAAATATTCGTACAGCGCCGCTTCTGATAGTCCGGCCTGCTTTGAAATATCGACGATGGTTGTTTTCTGGTAACCCTGCTCGGCAAACAGTTTTTTTGCGGAGTTAATAATCCGTACGCGGGTGTTTTCTTTTGAATTATTGCGCGCCATTCTGTCCCTGGTATAGAAAGGTTCGCTTTTATTCTATTTATTATACTTTTAGTGGGTTATTGTTTTATCAAAAAAACGCTGCAATTTTTATGAATGACACTAAAAAATATTCCAAATAAATGGGTTTTTATTATTAAAATTTAATGAGAATCCGAGAAAAAAAGAGAAAAAAACACATATTTTGAGGGAAAAATTTATTTTAATTAGGTTTATAAACATCTATATTTAATATTAATATTAAATAAATTAAGTTTATATGTTTAAATAACC
>JASFGM010000431.1:0-3938 GCA_050123755.1 Desulfobacterales bacterium | reverse complement strand
TTCTACGATCAAATCCTTTTCGACGGTCTCTGCCCGATCTTTTTTCCGGAATGCAATCTGTGTATTGAAATTTACGCCTGTCATTTCCCAAACGGGTTCCGCCATTATCTTGCATCTTAACTCCTATCAAAGGTGATTTATAAAGAGTCTTTTTTGCCTGATAATTCTGGATAAGATTCCTGACGATATTTTGAAAATTGTATATCGAGCTAAAGATTATATGTCAAACATTTTAATCTTAAAATCGTATTGTGATTGAATGCGAATAATAATATTTATCAAATATTCATTTAATAAATTTAGATTAAATTTTTTATTTGATTATGAATAAATAATTGATATTTTTGATTATTTTGTATTGACAACATCCTATAATATCCATATGGGTAATGCAGAATACCCCCCTTTTTGGGATATAAACTTATTTCCAGAATGAACTCTGAAACCCAGGGTAAGCGTATGCAAGGGAATGCGAAACAGGAATTAGAAGTCAAGAAGTCCATTACGATTAAGATGTCTGCCGAATTAAAGAATCTGCTGGACACAAAAAGAGAATTAACAGGGGAAACCATTTCCAAAATTCTTGAAAGGGCGGTCAAGAATCTGTTTAACTCAAATCAAACCCAGTCTTCATATAGTAACCATCAAGAAATGCACATTCGCCAGTTGCAGGAAATAGCCAACGACCTCAGACAGATTGCGCATAAAGTCGATAAGCTTGCTGCTAACCAGGTTTCTAAAAAACATGAGGCATTAAATGTTGTCATTGTCGGTAAAAAACGCCCGTGGCAGAATCATCCTCAAAAGGAAAAAATTTTTAAGGTGGTTAGGGCGATGCACAGGGTGGGCGCAAACTTGAGTATGATTGCTTCCGGCTTAAATCTTGAAGGACTCACAAAGAGTACTAGGGGTGGAGAGTGGAGAGAAACGGATGTTAAGAAAATTCTAGAAGAAATAAAACGGGAGAACGATTATTTGCCTCCAGTTTATTCATTGCCGGATAAACAATAGAATTTTATTCTTTTAAAGATTCATCCATATCATTCAATCTGTCTTCCTGCCGATCTTTGACGGAACGTGCTTTGTTAATAGGGGTACGAA
Organism: Desulfobacterales bacterium; assembly: GCA_050123755.1. Lineage (GTDB taxonomy): Bacteria > Desulfobacterota > Desulfobacteria > Desulfobacterales > JAHEIW01 > JAHEIW01. The sequence continues at coordinate 2,837 of JASFGM010000431.1, read as the reverse complement.
TCCTGTTCACCATTTTTTTTGCGGCTTTGTCAGTCATTTTTTCAATTCTTCCCTTTTCTGATTCTGCTTCTGCTTCTTTATTATTCGAACAAGCCAGGAGCACAACGCCACCAAAGAGCAATGCAAAAACACAATAAATCATCATTTTTTTCATAAGCGCATTCCCAAAAAATTTTTCTGAAATTGAGGAATTCTGTCATTTATATAATAGATGGAGCGCAGCGACACCATAACTTTAGGCACTCTTAACCTTAACCCGCCTTTAGAACTTTTTTTCTGTGACTTCGAAGATAAGCTATTATTTTTGATGATAGCCTATATACTATTTTGACATGATCTTAAGGTGAGGTCAAATATTGATCGCGTCAATTCTCCTTATTCATAGCGTGCGACCATTGCCTCCCAGGGGGGTCAATAGGAATTTAGCGGAGTAATGATCTTCCGTGACGGGCTCGTCATCGACGATGAGAATTCTTTTACCTTCCAGCAGATCCTTTTGCGTCATATGCAGGCCTCCTTGTTATCGTCAGCACCCATAACATAGAACGCCGGGGCCGGCAGCGATCCAACAATATTGCTATTTTTGCCTTTGATTCATAAAAACTCAACGACTTGCGGGTTTTAATTTTCAGGTTTAAACGGATATTTATCAAAGGGAATATCCTCGGTCGAAAAAGTAATTTCTCCATCGCGGCCTTTTGCCGCAATGAGCCATTTCAGCCAATTTTTATTATCGACCGCTCGATAATCTTCACGGTAAAATATGTTCTCTCGTGTTTCTTTTCGCATCATCGACGCTTTTAGTGTCATTTCCGCAGAAAGCATCATGGTTTGGGCTTCTTTTGCCTTGATGAGGGTTCTGACATCCGTTGCCTTTAAATGGGGCAGGCTCTCCGCTTTCATCGTCAGGATTTGGTCCAGCGCTTTTTGCAATTTGGATTCACGCATAATAATCAAAGCATCAACCGGGAAAAGGATCTTCTGGATTTCATGGACCAGGCTGTCGGGATCTACACCCTGCTCGGATTTCAGCGGTTGTAAAAATGTTGCGGTGCTTTCGGTCAAAGCGTTAAAGTCCATCGCCTTCAACTCTGCGCCTTTTGCATATTCGCCGGCACTTTCGCCGGCCCTGTACCCGGACCAGGTACACGAAGCGATCGACCAGCCCGTAAAAGGATTGATGCCCAAGGGTCTGGCCATTCCCGCGGCAAACAAGCCGTCGATAGCAGTGCCGCAATTAAGATCTGAATCTACACCAAGCTTGTTGGCCTCATAAGCGGGCTGCCATTCAATATTGTCCTGAAGCAGGTCGTAACCCTCCTCTCGCCGGCATTTCTCAAACAGAATGGGCATCCACCCATGGCTTACCTGCAAAACACGGAATTTTTCACGTTCTTCTTCCGTCATGCTTTCAACATCAATGGAAATCGGCGCATTACCTTTCATGGCTTCCTTGGCGGCGGCAACCACGATCTTGGAGACCGGCGCCCTATCTTTTAGTACCGGATCATAGGTTTCCATGTAATGAACACCTTTTGAATTTGTCCACCGGGCACCGATGGCGGGCAATATCCCCGAGCCTTCGATCTCATGTTTTGCCGGCCGAATATTGATATAGTGAAACTCCGGATTCTTGATCCTGGCCCCCGCATCATAAGCCATAAAGGGGCCGGTCCCTTGCAGCTCACAGGCCAGGTGATGACCACGGTAGCCACCGGAGTTTGTGGCAATCACAACGCTCTTCGCATGCAAAAGGTAGTTTTTCGGATCTTTTACGCCAATGCCGACCGCCCCGGCAATACTGCCGTCGGCACCCTTAACCAGGTCATAAATATACACATGGTCAAGCACTTTAACATCTCTGCCAAGCGCGACCTTCCGCAGGATGGTCACCTCATCGGCTGCTGTGGCATGCTCGGGCCAAAGATTTTTGACATTCCGGGTCCCCCGGGCCTTTGTCCATACATACGATCCGCCACTCTTACGAAACGGAAGGCCGAAAGACTCCAAGTCTTTGAGTCGATCGTAAGAGCCCTTAAAAACTTCGGCCACCATCTCCTGATCCACGATCCATTCATTGCCCAGGGTGATATCATAAACATATTCATCCAGGTCGTCTTCCGGAAGCAGGACCATCATGGCGCCTCCGGCAAAATATGAATGTCCGGATTTTCCGGCGAAGGATTTATCTACAAGCGTGACAGAAGTGCCGCTTTCGGCAGCCCGCAGAGCTGCCCACAATCCACCAAAACCGCCGCCGATAATCAGGACATCGGTTTTCAGGACCTCCCAAAGACGATGATCGTGCTGCATGTCAACCTCCTTCGATGGCTTGCCGATTACCAGGCCATGGGCCTGGGTTTTCTGAAAGGATGCACATCAACGGCCTTCACCGGGCAGGCCATCTCGCAGCTGAAGCAGGTCCAGCAGTCCTGGGCATATTTAATTTCGGCTTTGCTTTCAGCATCCATGACGATGACATCGCCCGGGCAGATCATTTCGCAGATTTTGCAGCCGACACACGCTCTTTTATCAATTCTGCGAATCATGGGGTTACCTCCTTGTTGAGGCCTTATTTGCGATTTTAAATAGAAGATCTAACCGCTTTCTTGCAGCTCTCCGGGGGCGCTTACTGTTTTCAGCCGCCTTCTTTTTAATATCTGGCTGGCAACACCAAAAGCGAATACAGCCAGGGCGGCCGCTAGAAATAAGATACTTCTCGAAAACACAGTGGCGAAAAAAAGAATTGCGGTTACCCCGAAGGCCGCGCGCTTTATCTTATCCACCGTACCCAAAAAGTAACTGGAAAATGCGATCTGCAGAGACAGGACACCGAG
>JASFGM010000430.1:0-3939 GCA_050123755.1 Desulfobacterales bacterium | reverse complement strand
CTGGGAAGCTGGAAAGCTCGATGGCTCTAAAGCTTCAAGCCTCTTGGCTTCCCAGCCTTTCAGCCTTGAGCCTTCAGCTTTGAGCCAATTGACTGACACCCGACACCTGACACCTTTAGGCTAAAAAAAGAGGTCAAAAAAAACCAATCCTGTGGATACGTGAATACGTATATACGTATACTCGCGAAGGTACTTGGTGGGATTATAGATGGGATGGATCTCTGACGCACCCGTGATGATGCATGCTGATCAGATATGGCAACCAGACAAATTCCGCAATGGGCACCATCGGCCCGCAAACAGACTAGAACCTATCTCAAAAATGCATCTAACGGTCAGGAAGAGGATCCGGATACCTCCACAGTATATTCATCCAGATTGGCCGGCAGTTTACTGAACACAAGTACAAATGGAAGCGTCTTACCGGTCTTGACTTTGATATTTGAGCGGTTGTCGCCGAAGCGGTTTTGCAGCCGCTTGTTTATAGCAGCCATATCCAGCCGTTCCAGGTCTGAGTCGCTAAGCATATTACCGCCGTAAACGGTGGCTGTTTTAGCCAGTGCTTTGCCTTTACGATAAAGTTTGCCGGTGATTTTGATAAAGCTTCGGGGATGATCATACTCATTGCGAACTTGACCTACAATCACAAAAATATCGCCCGCCGAGGTATTTTCGATAAATTTATGCGTGATTGTTTTTCCCATCGGCGTGATTTTTAAATTACCGGAGATATCCTGGTCCTCGGATTTCAGCAAACCGCTAAGATAGGGTATTTTAACATCACTAAGATAGGGAATCTTGAGATCACTGACATAGGGTATCTTAATTCCCAGGCTCTGGGTCACAATATATCCAGCAAGACAAAGTACCAGAACAAGCAAAGCCACCAGAACCGGTTTGCGGGAGCGCTTTTTCTTGACCGGCGCCGAAATACCGGCTCCCAGCTGATCGATTATATCCGTATCACCTTGCAATTCTTGGGTTGCGGCGAAGTTATCGGAGGCAAAATCATCGTCGGAGGCATCCAGGTCAGTTTCGCCTGCCAGTCCTTCGTCGATTTGGGTAGCGGACGCCTGGGTGGCACCAAATTGCAGCGTTTCCTCATCGGAGCCTAAAAGATTAAATTCCAAATCATCTTCAGCTGGTTCGGAAATGTCTAAGGCGCTTTCTGTTTCCAGCATGTCATCTCCCAGATCCAAATTCAACTCGAGCTCCGGTTCCTTGGGTTGGGCCGCTTCATCCATCACCGCCTCTAAGTCAAGCTCCAGGGTCTCTTCAGCGCCGCTCTCAGCTAAGGCGGTATCTTCACTTTCTTCCAGTATCTTTTCAATATCCAAAAACTCCGCATCATCTGAAGGGGGCTGTTCCGCGGGAGACGCGCTGGCTTCGACCTCACCTTCGGTCTCAAGATCAAGATCGAGATCCAAGTCCAAATCCTCCGTGCCTTCAGATGTCGGGGTTTCATCGGATTCAAGCATTTTTTCAAGATCCGGCATGTCCAGCTGATCGGGGGTCTCCGCAGTTTCAAGCGCTGCGGTTTCAGCCGCACCCTCATCCACCTCAAAATCGAGCTCCAGATCCTCACCGACTTCTTCAATCGGAGCCGTCTCTGCCGGAGTCTCGTCTGACTCCATGAGACCGTCTAAATCCGATAGATCCAATTCATCGGCCCCTTCAAGATCTTCAGATGACTCTAAGATCGGCTCTTCAGTGGTTGGTTCCGCTTCCAAATCAAGATCCAAATCCAGATCATCTGAAGCCTCAGCTTCCAAATCAAGATCCAGATCATCCGAGCCCTCGGCGCTGAGATCTGCCTGAGCGGGTTCTTCTTCGTCATCGAGAATATTATCCAGATCCGAAAGATCCAGATCGGTATCATCTAACGCTTCAACGGCCTCAGCTTCCAATTCCGTTTCAGCATCAGAACCAACCAGGTCTTCCAGATCCGACAAATCCAGAGCATCGGCCCCATCGTCCGCGGCAACCGCTTCCGCTGCGGTAGGTTCCATTTCTTCAGCATCCAGTTCCAGATCCATACCGGCATCATCCGAGGCCTCAACACTCACATCTGCCAGATCCATATCCTCATCGGAACCAACCAGGTCTTCCAGATCCGACAAATCCAGAGCATCGGCCCCATCGTCCGCGGCAACCGCTTCCGCTGCAGTAGCGGCCGCTTTTTCATCATCCGGTTCCAGATCTAAATCCAGATCCGCTTCTTCCGCAACCATGTCAGCTTCTTCGGTTTGATCTAAATCGTCCAGATCCATCTGCATGTCCGGTAGGTCGGAGTCGACGGAATCGACATGATCCAGTTCGAATTCATCTGCTTCCGCAACGCTTTCCGCTTCCAAATCAAAATCCGGTTCTTCTTCGTCCAGGGCCCCGGTTTCTCCGATCCCCATGTCTTCATCTTCGTCCAAATCAAAATCGAGCCCAAGCTCACCGGAAGCTTCTTCATCCGCCTCCACGGCAGCCGGCTCGTCATCATCAAAATCCATCATGTCGTCTAATTCGGGTAATTCGTCGTCTGCGCTGTCTTCAATTGCGAAATCATCTATTTCTTCGTCAGAATCCAGATCCGCTCCTAAATCTTCATCCATCTCAAAGCTAAAATCATCAGCGTCTTCACCCATTTCAGAATCAGATGTGTCCGGATAAACAACAAAAACGCTGCTGCATTTTGAACAGCGGACTTTCGATCCGTCAGCCTTTATCAGGCTATCGTCGACATTAAAACTTGATTCACACTCATTACAGGTAACAATCATCTCATACCCCACTGGTTAAAATTATAATTTGAAACGATCTCAATTTCTTTGTTCAGCTGGATCTTTCCGGATGTGGAGCTATTGGACCGTAATTTGCAACACGCAGAAAATCGATCTTAATCGGAATGCTAAGCTGCCGGACAAGATCGGAAAGAAAAATGAATGCCCCTTTTAATATTTATAATAAAATTACCGTGAATACGCGAATTTGTCAATTATTTTTATTCCTTACAATCCTGCCTCAGCCAGTTTCTCGATGAGATTCCGCTGCTCTTTTGTCAACTTTTTCGGCAGTTTGATTTGGATTTTTACATAGAGGTCCCCTTTTTTATTGCCTTTCATATGAGGGAGCCCGTGACCGGGCATGCGCATTTTAGTCCCGGCCTTCGTTCCAGGCGGTATTTTAAGGCTGAGCTCTTTGCCCTCAAGGGTGGGCACAGAGATACGGGTTCCCAACACAGCCTCGCTTAACTTCAGCTCGTAGTTCATATGCAGATCATAGTTTTCAAGGCTATAGACGGGGTCACTGAGCAGTTTGGCCTGAATAAAAAGATCCCCGGGCGGGCCGCCGAGCGGACTCGGACTTCCTTTGCCGGCCAAGCGCAATTTTTTGCCGGTAATCATGCCTTTTGGAATTTTAACGGTTATTTTTTCGGAATGGCCCTGATGTTGCAGGCCGATCGTTTTGTTGATCCCTGTAGCGATCTCCCTCAATGTCAGTGGAAGTTCGTATACCAAATCAGACCCTTTCATCCGGGCCTGTTGCTGTCGGGGTTGTGAGCCAAAAGGGGATCCGCCTCCAAAGTTAAAGCGCATACCACCGCCACGGCCACGACCTGAAAAGAAATCACTCCCGAATCCAAATTCACGGAAAACATTGCCGAAATCAAATCCTTTAAATATGTCTTCCTGGGAGAACCGCTGTCGAAAGCCTTCAGCGCCGAAGGTGTCATACTCTTTGCGCTTTTCTTTGTCGCTCAGCACGGCATACGCTTCACTGATCTTTTTAAACTTTTCTTCGGCAGCTTTATCGCCTTTGGTGTGATCCGGATGATATTTCATGGCCAGCTTGCGGTAAGCCTTTTTTATATCCTCCGCCGAAGCGTCTTTTTTTAGGCCGAGTATTTGATAATAATCTTCAGTCATGTGTTAGCATCCTATCTTGAAT
>JASFGM010000429.1:0-3940 GCA_050123755.1 Desulfobacterales bacterium | reverse complement strand
GCGCTGGAAGACCATACCAATGTTTTCCCGCAGCTTATAGAGGTTGGTCTTGGGGTCGCTGAGCGAGATGCCATCTACGATGATCTCGCCCTTTTGAAAGGGTTCCAGACCGTTAATACAGCGAAGCAGGGTGCTCTTACCGGAACCGCTGGGACCGCAAATAACGACAGTTTGACCCCGTTCAATCGTTTCGTTAATTTCCTCTAGTACCTGGAAATCGCCAAACCACTTGCTAACATTTTGTATCTCAATCATAACACGCCTGTCTTTCTGCCTTTTTCTTCGAAATATCGTGAAACCCTTGATCCGATAAAACAGAAGATGAAGAAAATAATAGCCACGAAGCCAAAGAGCTGAATGGAACGAACCTCCAAATTATCAACAATGGAGGTTCGGCGGACAAACTCCTGTAACCCAATAACAAATGCCAGACTTGTATCCTGGAAAGTGACGATCGACTGGGTAATCAAGCTCGGCAGCATCCGCCGGAAAGCAATCGGAACAAGAATATAACGGGCTGTCTGGGGATACGTTAGACCTGTAGAATAAGCAGCACTGATCAAGTCTCTGCTAATAGATTGATAGCCGGCCCTAAAGATCTCGCCAAAATACGTTGCTTCGAAAATAATGAACGAAATGACTGCTGAAAGAAAAGGGTTCAACGGCCGCCCGGCGATGATCGGCATGACAAAATAGAACCAGAAGATAACCAGGATGAGGGGTATGTTGCGAAGGAGGTTGACGTATAAAGTGACCGGTTGGTAAATCCATTTGTTGCGCGAGATGCGACCCAAGCCAACCAGAGCGCCCAGGGCAATGCCGCCGACCAGGGCACAGGCAGTCAACTGGAGGGTGACTCCAAATCCGCCCAGCAGGAAGTAGATATTGCGAGTTACAGCATCAAACATGGTTATCTCCCGATCATACCCGGTATCTTGAATTTGGATTCAATAATACCCATAACCTTTACAACAGAAAGACCCAGGATCAGGTAGATGAACATTGCCCCCGTGGTTGCTTCCAGGCCGTGGAAGGTTTCAGCGTCGATGCGATAACTCATGAATGTTATCTCGGCGACACCGATGGTCATAGCGATGGATGAGTTTTTGAAAATAGTTAAAAATTCAGTCGTCATCGGCGGTATGATAATCCGCAGCGCATACGGTATGATGACGTAGCGGTACATTTTATATTGGGTCATGCCGGTGGACAAAACGGCCTGGTATTGGTCGCGGCCGATAGAGGCGAATCCGGCCCGCATGTGCTCGGCTACCCGTGAGGCCGTGTATAACCCCAAGGCGATGATGGATACATAGAAATTGAGGCCCATTATCTGATTGATTTGACGGCCCAGGTGCTCGCCGAATATCATGGGTCCTGCGTAATACCAGAAAAAAAGCTGGACCAAGAAGGGTATATTCCGAAAGATTTCGGTATAAGCGGTAGCAATAAAGCGCAGCCAGCGCCAGGGTGTAACCCGCAAGGTGCCGACAAAAATACCCAAAAAGAAGGCAATAATCCAGGCCAGGAAACCGATTTTAAGCGTCAACCAGATTCCCTGCAGTAGCCACATGCCGTAAGGTTGCCGCCACAGAACGCCCCAGTCAAAATCGTAGGCAAAACCCATTTGGTCACTCCCGCTTTGATTCTCTTAAGTATAGCGGTAAATCGAAGGGGGCACCTGCCCCCTTCCTTACGATAAGTTTGTTAACCCAGTGCGCCTATTTTAGCGTACTCTAGAATATAAAAAGGATTAAATCCGCATAACAACTTGCACGATCCAAGGCACTTTCGCTCACTTGAGGCCGTTCTCTTTACTTCTTCCACCATTCGTCGGAAATAGGATAGACCATCATTTGCAGGTAGTTCTTATAGGCTTCGGACATGGGGATCGGGACCAGGCCTTTTGGTCCCATCCACTTTTCGTATAACTCGTAAAATTTCCCGTTTTTGATGGACCAGATGATGGTGTTGTTTACGAAGTCGCGGAAGTCGGACTGACCTTCTCGCGTGATATAGGCATAGGGTTCGTAAGCAATGGCGAATGGTACGGTCATCCATTTATCCGGATTCTGGTCCTTCATGCGCAGCCCTTCCAAAAGGCTTCGGTCAGTGGAGTAGGCATCGATTTTACCGCCCTTTAAGGCCAACATGCCCTGGGGGTGGGTTTCTGTGACGATAATATCTTTGGGCTTGAAGTCCCCCGCTTTGGCCAAAGCCTCGACCGCCCTCAGGTTGGTGGTTCCCCGGGCACCGCCGACGCGCTTGCCGTTAAGATCCGTTAGCGTTTTGATACCGCTGTCTTTAGATACCAGAAAGGTTGTTTCGGAAAAGAAGAAGATGATGCTAAAATCAGCTTGTTCTTCCCGTTTCTGGGTATAGGTTGTCGAACCCATCTCAACGTCAACGGTTCCGTTTACAACCATCGGAATCCGGGTTTTAGGCGTAACCGTGTGCGGCACGATCTCGATTTTCTTGCCAAAACGCATGCCTAAATATTTGGCTAGCTCGCCGGCCATGTCCACCGAGAAGCCCACGTGTTTACCCACTTTGGGATCCACGAAAGCAAAGGGAATCGATCCCTCCCTGAAGCCCAATTTGATTTTACCGGTTTTTTCAATCTGGTCCATGGTTTGGTCTGCCATGACCGGAACGGCCAGAAGACTTATTCCCACGATAATTGCCAATCCGATAGTAATTGATTTTTTCATAACACCCTCCTCTTTTTTGGGTTGGTTAACGGAAAGCAAAACATACAAGAAACGAAATATGATTTAAGGTGGGGAAGAAATCTGAAACCTAAATAAATTTTCTGACCAAAAAAGTCAAATATAAAACCAAGAGAAGAAAAGACGAATACAAGAAAACTTTTCGTCACCATTTTACTCAAGGATATCTGACATATACACATACAATGCCGCTGATCCGCCTGTATGAATAAAAAGCACATTCTCTTCTTTGCTGAAATACCCCTTGCGGGCTAAGTCGATTAGGCCAGCCATGGCTTTGCCGGTGTAAACCGGGTCGATCAGAATCCCCTCTATGCGGGCGAGCATTCGGGTAGCTTCCGCCATCTCAGGGGTAGGAAGTGAGTAGCCGGGCCCAACATACTCATCAAAACAAACGACGGCTTCTTTGGGAATGTCTGAATTTACACCGACGTGTTCGGCGGTGCTTTGCACAAGATTATATACCAGTTCTTCCTGCTCTTTCTTGGGGCGACTGACATTAATGCCGACCACCGGTATATTGCTGTTGTTGCCGTAAAAACCGGTAACAAGCCCCGCATGGGTTCCGGCGCTGCCGCTGGCGCAGATAATCCGATCGATATTAATGCCAAGTTCAAAGGTCTGGGCCAGGATTTCTTCCGCACAGGCCACGTATCCGGTCGCACCCATTGGATTGGATCCACCGCCGGGGATGACATAGGCTTTGCGACCTTCACCGGCGACCTCGTCGGATACTGCCTGCATCGCCGCCGTCATGTCAGATCCGCCGGGAACCACCTTAATCTTTTCTACGCCCAACAATCGGAACAGAAAGTTATTGCCGCCGGATTCCGGATTATAGCTGCCGGCCACACGTTCTTCCAAAACCAGTCGGCATTTTAAACCTTCTACTACTGCGGCCGCCAAAGTCAGGCGGCAATGGTTGGATTGAACGGCTCCGCAGGTAATCAAGGTGTCGGCGTCCTGGTCCAGAGCCTCGGCGACCAGAAATTCGAGTTTGCGGGTTTTGTTGCCCCCGCCGGCAAGCCCCAACAGGTCGTCTCTTTTCATATAAATAGTGGGTCCACCAAGTTCTTTAGAAAGCCGGGAGAGTTTTTCAATGGGGGTTTTTCCCTCAGTATAGCGGCGGCGGGGAAATTTGGCCAGGTTCATTATCGTTTCTCCTTATTTAATTTTTTTAGACAGGATCGAGCCGCCTTCGCTTGAAAAGC
>JASFGM010000428.1:0-3940 GCA_050123755.1 Desulfobacterales bacterium | reverse complement strand
ATCGTGTGATGGTAAAACCGAGTCCGGCAGCAGTTGTCCCGACAGCGGTCACAGGTAAAATCGTAACAGCCTGCGGCCGTGCTGTATGCTTGATCCATAGCGACATAGATTTGTTTTAGCCGATCCATAAAATCAGTGCAAACCGACCCTGAATATTTATTTATTTCAAATCCCGTATTCATCAGCACCATAAATAGTTTGGAAAATCGAAAAGAAGCGTATATTATTAGTAACATGGGGCATTGTAAAGTAATATCTGGATCCATTACCATTCTAATATCTAAATTTTGCCCCGCTTCGCGGGAAGAATCTTAACGGGCAACCCTATTTATGAACGCACATCAACTCATACTCGGTGAACTGGTCGATTTTATCACCGGTGAAACCTTAAAGGACACGCATGATGAGCGCTACAGGCAAAAAATTGCGCGCCTGCTTGTCAACCAGAAGGGATATCTAAAGGCGGATATTGCGACTCGAAAAGAATTGCTTGCCGAAGCCGATGCGAAAAAAGCGATTTTAAAAATTGATTTCGTCATCACCCTGGCAGACAAGGTTTGCATGGTTATAAAGTATAGCCCCGGTTCTCTGGTGACCCGTCGGCGCGCGGTGTTGGCGGTATCACGCCTCATCGCCCCGGTTCAAATACCGCTTGCCGTTATCACCAATGGGCAAGAAGCCGAGATAATGAAAGGCGCCTCCGGTGAAATCATTGCCCAAGGTCTAGATTCAATCCCGGCAAAAGCGGAGCTCGAAACAATCGTAGCCAGCGAAGCATTTATGACGATTTCAGAAAAACAGGCCGAGATGGAGTCAAGAATCCTCTATTGCCATGAAGTCGATGATCGTTGCGAGTGTGATGAGGATATATGCCGGTTGTGAGATCCCGAACGCATTTGCAGCGATTATTGACTTAGGCCTTATTTTAATGTCGATAAATAGGTGTCAGGTGTCAGTGTTCAGGTGTCAGTCTTGCCATTTCTGACACCTGACACCCGAAACCTGAAACCTTAAAGGGAAATTGATGGATTACGAATACTTCATGACAAAAGCGCTGCAGCAGGCGGAGGCAGCACTGGCTGCCGGGGAGTTTCCGGTGGGATGTGTGATGGTCCATGAGGATAGAATCATCGCTACCGGCGCCCGAGAAGGCACCACCGGGGATTGCACAAACGAAGTCGATCATGCCGAGATGGTTGCGTTAAGACGGCTAATCAGCCTGAAGACAGATATAAATCTTAGAGAGGTAATCCTTTTCAGCACGCTGGAACCTTGCCTTATGTGTTTTGGCGCCCTTATGATCAGCGGCATTGGTAAGATTATTTTTGCCTATGAAGATGCAATGGGTGGCGGTACTCAATGCGATTTAACCAAGCTGCCGCCTTTGTACCAAGAAAATCAAATTTCGGTTATACCCAACATATTGCGCAAAAAAAGTTTGCAATTATTGAAAGCCTTCTTCTCGAATCCGGAAAATACTTATTTAAAGGGCAGCTTTTTAGCCGGTTATACACTGCGCCAATAAACAATCGGCTCCAATCTTTGGGTCCCTTTACAAAAGGCTTTATGCCAGATAAAACAGTGCTTTTAATTGCATTTTTTTCTTGCATTTCTTAATGTTGTTATATATTCCACTCTTGAAAAGCGGTGGATTGGTCAAGAAACCGAGATCTTAAAATTCTTGAGCTTCGCCGGATGAAACGGGTGTAAGCATTAAGAACCCGGACCGGATAACGTTATGAAATTTTTTAAGGATACTTCACACCCGAGTAATCCCGACTTATAACCCTAGCATAGGAGGTGCAAGCATAGCTGTTCCAAGAAGACCCCAGAGACCGAATCGATCGGATAAAATTAATATTAATCAAAGAATAAGAGCCAGAGAAGTAAGAGTAATCGACTCTGAAGGAAATCAAGTCGGTATCATACCGACCAAAGAAGCTCTTGCGGCAGCCGCCGATGTTGGCCTTGACCTCGTAGAAGTTTCGCCGAACGCAGATCCACCCGTTTGTAAGATAATGGATTATGGCCGCTATCGATATGAGCAAACGAAAAAGAAACAGGAGGCCAAGAAAAAACAAAGCACCTTTCAACTTAAGGAGATAAAGGTGCGCCCCAAAACCGGTGAGCACGACCTGCAGGTTAAAATCGGTCATATTCGAAAATTTATCGGGAAAAAGGACAAAGTCAAGGTAACGGTGATTTTTCGAGGCCGTGAAATCACGCTTAAGGATCTGGGGCTGGCGGTGCTCAATCGGATTATTGAAGAAACAGAGGAAATTGCGGTGCTGGAACAAAGCCCCAAATTTGAAGGCCGATTCCTGGTAATGGTTCTTTCACCAAAATAATTTGATCTGAAAATAAAATTGTTTTATATCGGTCAACTTTAAGGCGTTGACTTTAAATCTAATTGAATTATTTTTCAGGTGGCGTGAGCCCGACTTCGTGATTGCTCACGCCATCTATTTTTACAATAAAACAGCACAAAAGTAATACCTGAATTTTGCATGAAAAGTAATGAGAGGTTGGGAATATGTTTAAAGGATGAAAATCATTTCATCTCATTACTTTTCACCCTTTGGGCGAGTCGGAGGCTTCCATCTGCTGCGTTATTAAGGCCGAGGCATAGTTCACTATAGCCTCAGCCTTAAGTGCCTTGCATATGAAAGCCTCCGACTCGTGCAAAATTCAGGTAACAGATGGAAAACATCAGCGTAAAGGAGAATTCTAGATGCCCAAGATAAAAACAAATCGAGCCGCAGCGAAACGGTTTCGGAAAACAGGCACCGGAAAGATTAAATATAATAAGTCCTGTGCAAGTCATATGTTATCCAAAAAGACGACCAAACGAAAACGCTCCCTGCGCAAAACGCATCTGATTGACAAAACCAATGAGAAGCAAATAAGGTTACTGTTACCCAACGGCTAGGGTTTCCGATTTCTAAATGGTTTTTTTCCGAGGTGCCTGGTGCTTAGCCCTTTGCCATTTGGAAATTAAATTAAAAATACAGTCACTATAGCTCATCGGCTATACGTATAGAGAGGACAATATGAGAATAAAACGTGGCTTCAAAGCCAGAAGACGAAGGAAGAAAGTTTTAAAATTGGCCAAAGGGTTTCGCGGGGGTCGCAGTAAGTTATTTCGAACAGCGGCTGATGCGGTAGATAAAGCCCTCATGTACGCTTACCGGGATAGGCGACAACGCAAACGCGATTTCCGCAGACTCTGGATCGCCCGCATAAATGCCGCGGCCCGTATGAACAATCTATCCTATAGCAAGTTTATGCATGGTCTCAAATTGGCAAAGGTTGATCTGGACAGAAAAGTCCTGGCCGACCTGGCCATTTCTGATCCGGCCGGCTTTGCGAAGATCGCGGAGTTGGCAACGCAAAAGCTGTGACCCTAATTGCGCGATTGCCGATCTTACCGCATCTGCGGCGTCAAATGCCGTCCCGCATAGCCAACTATAGCGAAACGACCTCTTCCTTGTAACTGCGGCAACCTCAACAATCGCTCAATCAGGGTTTGAAATATAGAATTGAGGATTGCGAATTGAGGAATTTAGGTATTGAATAAATCCATCGATCAAATTTATCAGGAAGCCTTACAGGAGCTTCAAACGGCAGCCGATCGTTCGGCCATTCAAGATGTGAGCGTCCGTTATCTGGGCCGCAAGGGTATTATAACCCAATTCTTAAGGAACGTCTCCAAACTTCCGGCCGACCAGCGCCCGGCAGCCGGCAAAAAAGCCAACGAAGTAAAAAATCTACTCGATGCGGCCTGCAAAGCGGCGTCACAAAAACTCGAAACAACCGTTAAAAAGGCAAAACAGGGCATCGATGTTTCTTTACCCGGACGGCCGGCACCCAGCGGTTCGTTGCATCCCATTACCCAGATTAACCAACGAATTTGCGATATATTTACAAACATGGGATTTGA
>JASFGM010000427.1:0-3946 GCA_050123755.1 Desulfobacterales bacterium | reverse complement strand
GGGAAATCCCCGCTATTTTGCTTGTGTCTTCCGTGCCTTAGACGAAACTTATAGAATGCATTAGAAATTTAGTATATTTCATTCATCAGCCTCTAATTATAACTCCGATAAAATCAGCCAAAAATTGCCCTCTGAATGCCTGTTTGAATCTCAGGCGCAGGTTTCCATAGATATCGATCATCAAATCTTTTTTGAGCAAATTTGTGTTTTGCATCTATGATTCGTATGCGATGTTGTCTCGTTCAATTTTTCTGTATAGATTTCTTAGACTGCTGCCCAATATTTTAGCTGCCCGTGTTTGTTCCCTCGAACATAATCGATTGTGGTTCTGCGTCAAGTAAAAGAAGTTTTACGAATAATAGTTAGAAGAAATTGCTTCTTAACATTATATAAATCCGAGTATATTAATGTATATCCTAAAATACGCGCTTGTTTTTTACGATGGGGGTGAAAATGATCAGATATTTGCCGCGAACCATTGAAAAAGGTGTTTCTTTTTAGTGGATACGGAAGGGCGGGATGTTGAACTTCGATATTTTAGAGACGTTGATCGAAGAGAAGTTGATTTTGTTATTGTTGAGGGCGGGAAACCGGTCCATTTTGTCGAATGCAAAACATCAGGAAAAAGTCTCAGCCCATCATTGCGGTATCTGAAAGTTCGTTTCCCCCTCAGTTACGGCATCCCAAGTCTCACTCGAAAAGGATATTGATGTGGTCACGAAAGAAGGAATACGAATTTGTCCGGCAAACAATTTTTTGAGCGCCCTTATATGATGGTAGAATTTATGATTGTGTAATTTATACCGGTTTCCATAATAATGTTCCGAAATAAGGAAGTTCGGCATAAAAGAATGTACGGTTGTAGAAAAAAACGTTTGAATACCGGAACGTTTTTTTGACAACCACTATAAATCTGAAATCTTTGTGCTTGGTGTCGAAGGGGTATGTCTCGCAATCAAAATGAATAAAGACTCATTTGTTATCTATCCCCAAAACCGCTTGGATTTTATCAGGTAATTTAGCCGGTCTAAACATTAGTACTCTGTAATTAATAAAAAAAACCTATCAGGAAATTTTTTAAATTTATGCTTGACACAGGCAAACAGGGTTTGATAAAAAATGAATGAACATTCATTCATTTTTTTCTTTTGAAAGGATCGCAAGGTGAGGACAGCCACGAATCGGATCGAAAAAAATCATAAATATCATCAGATTCTTGAGGCAGCGGTTAAGGTTTTTGCCAGACAAGGATTTCACCAGTCGACCGTTGCCCAAATTGCAAAAGAAGCCGGGGTCGCCGACGGCACTATCTACCTGTATTTCAAAAATAAAAACGACATCTTGGTTCAGTTTTTCAGTTTTCGGGCCAAACAGGTTTTTGAATCCTTCCGTGAGGAGGTCGATCGGGCTCAAAACAGCTTGGATAAACTTCGGAATCTTATCCATCGACACTTGGCGGAATTTCAGCGGGATAGAGACGGGGCAATCGTCTACCAGGTTGAAACCCACCAGAACAGCCGCCTGGCCGAAGCCCAAATTAAGGAAATGTCCCAGATGTATCGTGACATTATTTCGGAAATTGTAGAGCAGGGTCAACAAGAGGGGACGATCCGTAAGGACCTCTATGTGGGCCTGGTTAAACGCTTTATCATCGGCGCGGTGGATGAGGTCATCAATACCTGGCTGCATTCGGATGGCGAATATGACCTGGCTTCCATGGCAAGCCCGCTGGTTGATCTTTTTGTCAGAGGAATAGGTGAGCCCCAAAAACCCAATAATCTTGAAATCGCCGCGGCGGAATAACCGCATCCGGCGATTCAACATTTAGATGAGGAGATGATAAAAAATGGCACAGCTTGTTGCAGATCGAAGGGATGTCGATTTTGTCCTTCATGAACAGCTAAAAGTTGCGGATCTGAGCAAATATGAAACCTATGCTGAATTCAATAAGAAAACCATCGACCTGATCATATCTGAGGCCCGCAATCTGGCTGTAAAGGAACTTTTGCCGATTCAGGTCGACGGCGACCGCGAGGGCGCCCGCTTTGAAAGCGGTAACGTGACCGTTCCGGAGTCATTCCACAAGGCCTGGGATCTTTTTAAAGAGGGCGAATGGGTGGCCCTTTCCGATGACCCGGAATTGGGCGGGCAGGGAATGCCGGTGTCCCTCTCATTGGCTGTCAATGACTACTTTATTGGTGCCAATTTTGCCTTTATGATGTATGTCGGCCTGACCCACGGTGCCGGCCGGCTCGTTCAAACATTCGGCACCGCAAAACAAAAAAAGCTGTTTTTAAAAAAGATGTTCACGGGGCAATGGGCCGGTACCATGATGTTGACCGAACCGGAAGCCGGATCGGATGTGGGCGCATTGACCACATCGGCCGTTAAAAATGACGACGGTAGCTATTCGATTACCGGTAACAAAATTTTTATATCATCGGGTGATCATGATATGGCTGAAAACATCATTCACCCGGTGTTGGCCCGCATCGAGGGAGCACCGCAAGGCACAAAGGGGATCTCCCTGTTTCTGGTGCCCAAAATCCGGGTAAATGACGACGGTAGCCTGGGCGAATTCAACGATGTCGTTTGTACCGGAATCGAGGAAAAGATGGGAATTCATGGAAATGCCACCTGTTCCCTGTCGCTTGGCAGCAAAGGCAATTGCCGCGGTACGCTGTTGGGTGAGGAAAATAAAGGCATGCGCGCCATGTTTCAGATGATGAATGAAGCGCGTCTGCTCGTGGGGCTCCAGGGGTTGGCCTGCGCCAGCGCTGCTTATTTGTATGCCGTCAATTATGCGCGCGAGCGGGTGCAGGGCAGACACCTTTTAAAGGCGGCGGAAGATGATGCCCCCCTGGTTCCAATTATCGAGCACCCCGATATTCGGCGCATGCTGTTGAGCATGAAAGTATATGTTGAAGGCATGCGCAGCCTCTTATACTATGTCGGAAACTGCGAGGACAAATTTAAGATCTGTGATAAAGAGGAGGATAAAGCCAAATACCAGGGCTTAATCGATCTGTTGATCCCCATCGCCAAGGGATACGTGACGGATAAGGCCTTTGAAGTTTGCAGCCTGGGTGTTCAGGTTTACGGCGGCTACGGCTACATCAGGGAATACCCCATGGAACAGCTGCTGCGGGACTGTCGCATTACGCAGATCTACGAAGGGACCAACGGCATTCAGGCCATGGACCTTCTGGGTCGCAAGCTCGGCATGAATAAAGGCAAGCCGATTATGGATCTTCTGGGAGAGATCCAGCAGACGATCGCTGCAGCCAAGTCGATTTCGAATCTGGCAGATATTGCCAATAAAGTGGAAGCAGCGGTCAACAAGCTGGGTGAAGTAGCGCTGCATATCGGCCAAATTGGAATGGCACCGGATACGCGCATGAACGCTTTTGCGCATGCCTATAATTTTATGGAGGTATCCGGAGATGTGATCTTTGCCTGGCTGCTTTTGTGGCGGGCTTCCATAGCGGCTCAAAATCTGGAAAACGGTGCCAGGAAAAAGGATGCCGCCTTTTACGAAGGACAGTTAAAAAGTGTCGAATTCTTTGTTGATTCTATTTTGCCGGTTACTGCCGGTAAGATGGATGCAATTCTGACAGCCGGCAGTTCAGCGGTTGATATTTCAGAAGATGCCTTCGGGGGGAAATAGCCATATAAGCTGTCAGGTGTCAGGTTTCGGGTGTCAGGAATCAAAAGGTGTCAGGTTTCAGAATTGGTAGGGCTGACACCTGAACACTGACACCTGCCTTGGGCTATTGCCTGTCGGTGATAATTTTGATATGCATGCTTCCTTGTCTTGTCTGGGGGTGTTTTACGCATCATTGTTCAACGATTTGAAAGCTCCACCTGAATTTTGCACGAGTCGGAGGCTTTCATCTGCAAGGCATTTAAGGGCGCAGCCATAGTAAACTATTGCAGGCCCTTAATA
>JASFGM010000426.1:0-3947 GCA_050123755.1 Desulfobacterales bacterium | reverse complement strand
TATTTTTACGGGTCGGTCGTTGGGGCTGATCTGTTCGGTATCATGACCAATGAGATCAAAAACGAACTGATAAACTATGCAAAACAAAACGATCTTACGACTCACTTGAAATTAAAAGCAAAAATCAATCTAATCTTCGATGATGAATTTCTGAAAACCGCTGAAAAAGAAATCCGGCAACGCACACTTCTGGAACGGGCCAAAATTATGAATCATTACGCCGGCCATCGGCAATACCTGTTTGTGGACTCACAATCAGGCGAATCTTACATTAAAGGCAGCATTTTCTATCCAGCAGAGAAGACGATGCTCGCGAATATTGCTGGCTACAGAAAGATCGTTCTGGACCAGAGCTTTAATCTGGGGAAAGTTGCCTTTGGAAACCAGCCGGATGCCATTCCCTTCACCTTCCGATCCGACGGATCAGTTCGAAACGAGAGAGGGGAGTTAATTCCTGCCGGCCGCGTTATTGATAGTCGGCCTTATAACCGAGAAGGAATCGGGATTACCCCAACAGGAATTGTGCAGACCAATGCAAACGGTGAAGCTGTCGATGCGGGCGGGCAGGTGGTGGATATTGAGAAAAACCCGGAGCTGGCGGTTGGACACATATCGAACGGCGGAACCTTTGACTCCCGATATAATCCGATCATCGGTATTCGAAAAGTAAATAAACAGATGCAATAACCCTTAAAGTGGGTCGAACGGCAAAAATGATTCGGCCGCAGGTTCGAATCCTGCCGGGCGTACCCATAATTAAAAAAGGATATGGTCAAATGATCATATCCTTCTTTATTTTAGGAACTTTCTAACACGACTTCTTGCTCGCCTGCGTCCTTCGGGCGCCGGCGCGCAGACTGCACCGATATCGATATAATTTTTAGTAACGGTCTCTCGGCCACTCAGAGATTAATGCGTCTATTTCCTTCTTTTTGGAGCGGTAACCGATAAAGTAAAAGACACTGCCAATTGCCAACCATATTGCGGAGTAAATCAGAGCCTTAGGCCCCTGATAAATTAGTAGGGCAGCAGAAATGATAATACCCAAAACAGGGAATATGGCCTTCCATCCATTTAACTTTAAAGGTGCATTTCCGAAAAGCTCGGGTTGGGTTTTTGGAGCCATCAAAACCGCGACATGGGTAATGATCCAATTGTAGAGAAACATTGCTACCACGACTTCAGCCACCAACTGTATCGTTCCCGAAATAATCAGAAAAACAGAAACAGCGGCAGTCAGAATCAATGCATTACCCGGAACGCCGAATTTATTAATAGCAGTGAACGCCTTGGGTAGTATTTTATCGCGGGATGTTCCGAAAAGAATTCGCGTTCCAACGGTTTGTTCGGCATTATGAGAAGATAAAATGGCAGCCCATGCAACCAAAATAATAAAGGTTACCCCAAAAGCTCCCATATATTTACCAGCCACCACGGCGAAAGGTGCATCAGCTTCAGCAAATTCATTCCATGGAATCACACCCGTTGAAACGAATGCAGCGCCAATGTACAAAATCGCAGGCACAGTCACACCCAAGATGATTCCCCATGAGATGGTTTTTGCGGGATCTTTGGCCTCCTCACCCAAATCAGCGGCCAGCGTCAATCCCGCATAGGCAAAGATAAGCAGCGATGCCCCCTTCCAAACTCCTGAAAATCCCTTAGGCGCAGCCATGGCTATGTATTCAGAGTTTAAATGGGGGAGACCAAGAATAATGTAAATTGCTAGACCGGCCACCATGAAAAGAAATAAAATATTCTGGATGACCTTAACGGTTTTAATCCCCACCCAATTAATAATGAAGAATACAAGGGTAACAATGACCCCTCCTATGATGATATTGAGTTTTAAGTCAAGCCCTGGAAGCGCATTCACATATATGATAAAGGCTTTTGCTGTGATTGCCACAGGACCTATGAGCGCCAACCACATCGCCCAACCGGATAAAAACCCCGCATAGTTATTAACAACTCGGGTTGGATAGACATAGCTTTCCCCTCCTTCCACAGGATACATAAGGTTAAGCATTACCGTGCTCAGACCCACTAATATAACCGGAACAGCCCCGATGGCATAAGATACCCACGTCAAGGCACCGGCATATTTTGCTGCAATGCCGGTTATAACAAATACTCCGGCGCCGATGACGATGCCAGCGGTTATTGAGGTTACACTCAGAACACCAAGCTCCTTTCTTAACTGTTTTTCACCGTTTGCCATCTGTCTCCCCTCCTTTTTTTATAAAGCCCAGGTCTTAATTTTACGGGATCTCAACAATCATGCCGGTATTTAAAGGTGTGAAACGATCTTTGAAGGTATTGTAGAACTCAACCTGTGCTAAAAAACCTGTACAATGTCCGGCATAAATCCAATCGGGATCAAATTTTTTGAGCGCCTGGGCAGTTTTTTTGATTCTATCTTTAACAGATCCCGTGGCTTCAATAAGATGAAAACCGCCGATGATCCCATGGATTTTGTCGGTTCCAACCAGTTTAACTGCTTGTTTCGCGATATTCACTATCCCGGCATGACTGCATCCGGTAGCAATAACCACCCCTTTTTCTTTGACATTAGCAATGAGAGAGATGTCATCGAGCATGAGATCTGGTTTGACTTGGCCGTTTTCTATCGTAGAGAGGCTTATTCCAACTTCTTCAAAATCTGTTGTTCGTTCGACTTCACCGGTTGTAAAGAGGCCTGGCATGATTTCTAATGGGTTTTTCGTTAAGTAAAGGGAGCCGCCCGAGTTTTCAATATCTGCCTGTCTATCCCCATCCATGACTCCGACAGGTCTCAAATATGGATTGGTAATGAAGTTCAGGCGGA
Source organism: Desulfobacterales bacterium (assembly GCA_050123755.1). Taxonomy (GTDB): domain Bacteria; phylum Desulfobacterota; class Desulfobacteria; order Desulfobacterales; family JAHEIW01; genus JAHEIW01. The sequence goes on along the minus strand of JASFGM010000426.1, from coordinate 1,120 downwards.
ATATATCTGGATGTCCTATAACAGGAATATCTTTCTTTCCGATTTTTCGGAGCACTTTTGCCAGACCTTGAGTATGGTCATAGTGGCAATGGGTTAAAACAACTGCATCAATTGAAGATGGGGTGATATCCAGCATATGCATATTTTCAAGCAAAGCTGATGAATTTTGCGCTACATCCACGAGGACGTTTTTTTGGATGCTGTTTCTTTCTGCGGTAATGAGAAAGGAGATGCCGTGCTGTCCTAAATACGGGGATTCATAGAGCACGCTATCCTCGGCGATTACCGTAATCTTCAGTTTGTTTAGCTCACCTTGATGGGCCATGGATCACCTCTCAATATTAAAAACTTCCTGAATCTTCAAATATCTTTAGATTGAGATAAGCGCGGCTTATGTGTCCGGCAATATTTGTTTTTTCTGAAATTGAAAGTAGGTACAATCCTCGCAAGAGTATCTGCAGTAGATCTTCTTATGTTCGACCTCTTGCCTCAGGGCATGGCAATTGATGGCCTTGACCTTGTACACAATACAATCCTGACAGGATGCTTTAGAACGGACGTGATCGCCCATTTTATTTCTGAAGAATTCCCAACAGAATGTCGGCAGATGCTGCCTGTTTACTGAAAGAGCCTTCAGGTCAACACCAATTACCGAAGGTTCTGGGAAAGGAATCTGATTTTGGGCTAAAAAAATCGCCAGATCCTTAGGCAAGACCCGCCAATGCCCCGAGGTTCCGACCCGATATCCTTTTAACGCGCCTTTTTCCAGCCATCGCTTAACGGTTTCTCTTGAATGGTGAGAGATATTTGCTATTTCAGATGTTGTAAATGCCTTTTTTCCCATGATTGTGTGTTATGTGTGTTATGCGTATTTTGTTTATTTTGATAATTCCTTTTTGTCAACCATTTATTTGACATTTGCCTCTCGCAAATTAGGTGTCAAATCTTGAATAGTGAATAAGGATTGATATCTGTTAGTGAATTGGATACCTATCATCTATGGGCAGAGCATGGCGGATAGAATACGAGGGGGCCCTTTATCTCATATTATCCCGGGGCAATGAGCAGGGCGATATTTTTTATGATAATACGGATTGTGGGCGGTTTTTAGATATCATCC